>CAZVCQ010000174.1:0-6469 GCA_964626085.1 uncultured bacterium | reverse complement strand
CGCGTCAGCTCGTGGTCGCGTGCCCCAGATGGCCGGTTTCCGGCCGGACTTCTAGTCCCTAGTCCTTGGTCCCTAGTCTTTGGTCCTTGGTCTCTGCTGGCCGAGTCACGCGGTTCATTATAGCGAACTCCGCCGGGCGACTTAGCGGCGGGTTCTTCGGCGGGGACGGTCGTGGGCGATGAAGTCCGAACCTCTGCCGGTCTGGCCGGGCTTGTCGTCGTCGGTGACGAACCCGATACGCTTCTTCTTGGGTTCAGGCGGCGTGATGAGGCTACGGATTGCCGCGAGCAGTGACTGGATGCTGCGGTCGTGGGTTGATACCCGTGCTTCGAGTTCGGCGAGCTTCAGGGCAAGCTGGCGGTGAGATGCCAGCATCCGGCTCATGCGCACGAACGCGCGCACGACAAACACGCTGACTTCCACGGCCCGGTCAGAGTTCAGCACGCTGGCAACCATGACCGCCCCGTGCTCGGTGAAGGCGTAGGGTTGATAGCGCCGCCCACCACGGCCCGGTCGCTCGTTTGAGGTCGCAAATTGCGACCTCAAAGCGGCCCATTCTTCGTCGGTCAGCTCGAAGGCGAAGTCGGGCGGGAACCGTTTGATGTTTCGCTTGACCTGTTCGTTCAGACGTTTGGTGGTAACGCCGTATGCCGCGGCGAGGTCGTGGCTGAGGATGACGCGCTTGCCTCGGATTTCGACGATTGACCGGTCAAGGTGTTCGACCGGTACTAGATAGCCGGAGTTTTTGGGCGCGGTCACGGGCCAAGGATACCGGCGAGGGGTGCTGAGTCAAGGCGCGGCACGGGAATTCCCGGTGACGCAGCCGGCGATTCCTGACGCATCAGCGGGCTGCGCCCGCCAATTCAAACTGCAAAGTGCACATAGCAAAGGTCAAAATGGCGGGAAGAACCAGGTCCAGCCACCCAATTCCGTCCGCCCATTTGACACGCCCGCCCGCGAATCCGATAGCCAATCCGCACCGGCGTCCCGCACACCACGTCCGGAATCTCGTCCCCGGCTGTCGCCGGGGTCGTAAGTGCTGGAGGCGCCAGCGCGGGTGGTATCGCTGTTTGCGAGGCGGCTACTTCGCTACGGCCAGCTTGAGCGGTTCCCAGTAGTATTCGCGCCAGCCGTCGCGGATTTCTTCGTACGCGGCCGCAGGCACGCCGGAATGGAGGAAGTCGAGCCGGGTGCCGCCTTTAACCTTCGTGAATCGGAACCGCACGGCAGAATAGTAGCCTTTGGGCCAGTCGTCGTCGTTCGCTCGCCACGCCTGTACGATGAGCTTATTTTTCACCAGTTCGACGTTCATGCCGTCAATCCAGCCGTCACCGGCCTTGAACCTGCCTCCGACCTTGCGGCTGATTGACGCTTTCGAGCCGGTGAACCGCGAGTGCTTCTTGGAGTCCATCAGCCATTCATAGAGGTCGTGGGGCGTCGCGCCTTTGAACGTAGCCTGCTGGCGGATAGTCTTTGTTTTCACTCTAGCTCCTTTGGTGGAGGTCCAATCGCCTGCTTTTCTGTCCTGCGGGGAGTGATTGCCTGTCACGACAAACCCGAGGCTCGAAACTCGAAGCCCGAATCAAGCCCGAGTGGGAAATGACGAATTGGGGAATTCGAGCTTGAATCGTCATTCGGGTTTCTGAATTCGAGTTTACGGCCCCGCTTTGGGTGGCCGGATGTCGACGTAGCAGAACCCGGTCTTGGCCCGGGCTTCCTGTTCTTTGAGCCACTTGTCCAGGCCGATCTTCTTGAGCCGCCTCCCGTCCGCAATGAGCGTAAGGTAGGTGCGGCCCAAGCGCTCGATGCGCGCGCACGGCCAGTCTGAGCAGTTGACGCAGAGGTCGACCTTCCGGCCCAAGGCGCACTGTCTGATGTCGCAGGACTCAGGTCCGCCACAGAACGGCGGCGCGCCGGCGGTCCGGCAGCCCGGACACGATTCTTCCGGGTCGGTGATCCGGTTGAGGAATCGCCAGAATTCCTTGAAGTCCTTGACCTCGCGGCCAAGGGAATCCCAGCCGCCGTTTGCCATCGTCTGCCGCAGCGCCTGAGCCTGTTGCGGCATACGGTTGCGCGATGAGCAGAGGCCGCAGTAGATGCCGCAGTGGGCGAGGAGACGGAGTTTGTCCTTCTTCTTCATCGTGTGCTCCTTGTGCAAAGCGGGGACAGTCCCTGGGGCAGCGGAAAACGAGGGACAGTCCCTCGGAGCGGCTGCGTCGTGCCTCGCGGAGCCGCTTCGGCTCGACTCGCCGCGGTACAGTCCCTGTTTTCCGCGGGCAGTCCCCGTTTTGCCACTACTTGTCCGGGACGGTGTAGGGGTGGCAGCGGATGTCGCAGTAGCAGAACCCGGTCTTGGCCCGGGCTTCCTGTTCCTTCAGCCACTTGGCAGTCCCGATGCGCTTGAGCCGCTCCGAATCAGCAATCAGGTTGACGTAGCCCACGGCAAGGCCCTTGATCCGGTCGCATGGCCAGTCCTTACACTCGATGCAGAGGTCGAGGCCCTTCTTGCGGGCGCACTTGCGAATTCCGCAGAACGGCGGTCCGCCGCCCTTCCGGCAGCCGGGACAGGACTTCTCAGGTTCGGACATGCCGTTCAGGAACTTCCAGAACTCCTTGTACCCGGGCACGGTGTGGCCCCAGTACTCCCAGCCTTCCTTGTGCAGCGTATCCCTGAGTGTCGACGCCTGCCTGGGAATCCGGCCGCGCCATGAGCAGAGGTCGCAATGGAGTCCGCAGTAGGTGATCAGCTTCAGTTCGTCCTTCTTCTTCTTCATTTCATCCTCTCAGTTCCCGGCTGTAGCGTCCGTCACCCCGACGCCAATCGAGGGGTCTCTAGGGCGAGATTCCTCCTTGGCCGCAGCGGCCCCTGTCGGACAGTGCGGCGAGGACGTCTCCGTCGGGATGACAGCGAGTCAGCGTTTCTTGCGAGTCTCGCAGCCTGTCGCATCAGTCTAATACTGTATGCGGAGCATTCAAGTCATATTGGCAGTCGCGGCCGTTCTGGCCTGCGGCGCCGCGAAGACGGAACAAACAGAGATTAAACAGCTAAAGGAGTTGCCGATGAAGACCGACACCGCGACGTTTGGCGCGGGCTGTTTCTGGGGAGTACAGAGTGCGTTCGATGACGTGAAAGGCGTTGTCTCGACCACCGTCGGCTATACCGGCGGGCATTCTGACAAGCCGACCTACAAGGACGTCTGTTCGGATGCGACCGGGCATGCTGAGGCCCTGCAGGTCGTGTATGACCCCACGGTCGTCACTTATGAGCAGTTGCTGGACAAGTTCTGGTCAATCCATGACCCGACCACACCCAACCGGCAGGGGCCGGACTACGGCTCCCAGTATCGCTCGGCCATCTTCTACCACTCGCCGGAACAGCAGGCTGCGGCCAATGCCTCAAAGGAGAAGCTGGAGAAGGCTCATCGTTTTCCCCGGCCGATAGTGACCGAGATATTCCCGGCCCCGACGTTCTGGCCGGCCGAGGAATACCACCAGAAGTACTTCAAGAAGCACGGCGGAGGGAGCTGCCACATATAGGGCAAATTCCGAATTCCGAAGCTCGAATGACGAATCAACGCGGAAAGACCGAATGACCAAGTCCCCGCTACGCAGACGGGTTCGGTGGGTCCATAGTTCTGGCCAGAACCCCTGAACCCCGGATCCCTCGAACCCCGGTCTGGTGGCGGCGGAGTTTGACTCACTTGGGCTGATTCCCTAGTATTGCTCGTGGCACGCGGATTGGTCATCTTCCCGACCTACAACGAAGCCGAGAACATCGAGCGCATCCTGCCCGAGGTGCTGTCGAAGTCCTCGGAACTCGAGGTGCTCGTCATCGACGACAACTCGCCGGACAAGACCGGCGACATGGTCGAGCGGATGGCGCAGGCGGAACCGAAGATCCACCTGGTGCGCCGGCCGGGCAAGATGGGGCTCGGCACTGCGTACGTGCTCGGTTTCAAGTACGTGCTCGAGCACGGCTACGAATACTGCTTCGAAATGGACGCCGACTTCTCGCACCCGCCGGACAAGGTGCCGGTGATGATCGAGCTGCTGAAGGACTACGACCTCGTCATCGGCTCGCGCTACTCCGACGGCGTGTCGGTGGTGAACTGGCCGATGAAGCGGCTCTTGCTTTCCTACTTTGCCTGCATGTACGCGCGGATGGTCACCGGCGTCCCGATTCGGGACCTCACCGCCGGTTTCAAGGCCTACCGGCGCGAGACGCTGGCGGGCATCGACCTCGACAAGCTCAAGGAAGACGGGTACGGGTTCCAGATAGAAATCGACTTCCTGATATGGCGC
The DNA here is from genome assembly GCA_964626085.1 of uncultured bacterium. Classification (GTDB taxonomy): domain Bacteria; phylum Hydrothermota; class Tepidihabitantia; order Tepidihabitantales; family Tepidihabitantaceae; genus UBA2258. Next base: position 2,167 of record CAZVCQ010000174.1, on the reverse strand, counting down.
AAGGGTTTCCGCATCAAGGAGACTCCCATCGTGTTCACCGAGCGGCGCGCGGGTACGTCGAAGATGAACAAGCGTATCGTCCGCCGCGCGTTCTTCCTCGTCTTGCGGCTCAGACTGCAGCGGATTCTCGGCCGGGCTTAGTAGCCCAAGCGCAAGCTCAAGCCCAAGCTGGCCCGGAACGGGCATCGACTCCTAGCGGCTAACTTCTAACTGCTAACTCTTCCGATACAGCGCTTCATAGCGCTCGCGGTGGTCAACGAGGACCCCGTCCTTGATCTCCAGAACACGGTCCGCCAACTTGGCGAGCAGCGCCCGGTCGTGCGACGCGAAGAGCATCCCGCAGGGAGCGCTCGAGAGCAGGCTTTCGAGGGCGAGCAGCGCATCGATATCAAGGTGGTTGGTCGGCTCATCGAGCACGAGCAGGTTCGCCCCGCCGGCGAGAATCCGCGCCAGCAGCACCTTTGAGCGCTCGCCGGCAGAGAGCTCGGAGAGCTTCTTCTCGGCGAATCGCCTGGGCAGCAGCAGAGTGCCGAGCACGGTCCGCGCAGTCTCCTGGCTGATTCCGGACTCCATCACTTCTTCCAGTGCGGTGCGCTTCAGGTTGAGGAACGCGACGTCCTGAGGGAAGTAGCCGAACCTTGTGCCGGCGCCGAACTGCGTCTCGCCCTTGTCCGGCTTCAATTCGTTCACGAGCATCCTGAGCAGCACGGTCTTCCCTGAACCATTGGGGCCGATAATCCCCACTCGCTCGCCGGTCCGCACCTCGAATGACGCACCGTTGATCACCGTCCGGCCGTTGAATGACTTGGTGAGGCCTTTGGCGAGCACCGCCCGTTTGTCCGGCAGCTTGTCGGTTACGAGCACGGGCTTCGGCCGTTTCTCGACAAACGGTTTCTTCGCCTCGTGCGCCTGTATCATCTGCTCCACGCGTTTCTCGGCATGCTTGGCCCGCTTCGCCATCTTGGCCGCGCGGTGACTCTCGAACCCGCTGTCAGCGGCCGAGGTCTTGGTCTTCTCCCGGCGTGCGGACCAGACCTTGCGCTCCCCGGCCACACGCTCGAGTTTGTGTATTTCCTTCTGCTGGACGTCGTGCTCGTGTTCGAGCTTCGTCCGCTCCTGTTCACGGGCGAACTCGTAGTCGTCGTAGTCGCCCTCATAGACCTTCAGGCGAGCACGGCGCAGCTCGAATATGCGGTTGACGACCCGGTTCAGGAAGACGCGGTCGTGGGAGACGACCAGCACGGTTCCGCTGAACTCCTCGAGGAAGCGTTCGAGCCACTCCCGCTGGCCGATGTCGAGGAAGTTGGTCGGTTCGTCCAGGATGAGGACGTTCGGCTCGCGCACCAGCACCCGGGCGAGTTCCAGCCGCGCGCGCTCGCCCGGCGACAGTACGTTCACCCTTGCCCTGTAACGGTCCGGGCTGAAGCCAAACTGGGCCAGGGTCTTTTCGCAGCGGCTGCGGTAGGCGTGGCCGAACCGCGTCGCGAGTTCCTCCTCGATTACCTCGTACTTAACGAGCTCGCCCTCGTCATCCGGGCTGGCGGCAATCTCCTTGCGGAGTTGGGCCAGACGCGCCTCCAGCTCCTCCATTTCCCCGAACAGAGCCTTGCCCACGGTTAGATTCTCATCGTCGAGTACGTCCTGTCGGACGTACCCGATCTCGGGCTCACCCGCAACCGCGATGTCGCCCCGGTCCGGCTCGGTTTCGCGCAGGATTATCTTCAGCAGCGTCGTCTTGCCGCTGCCGTTCGGCCCGACCAGGCCGATCTTCTCGCCCGGGCTGATGGTGAAGCTGACGCTCGCGAGTACCGTTTCAGCGCCGTACGACTTGCTGATGTTGGTTGCGTTGATGAGCACAAACCGAGATTAGCCACCGGCGTTCCGTTGTCAATAATGAGGCAGACATTCGCAAGAAAGATGCGGAAGCCGGAATCGAACGAGGAGCAAGGTAACCACTGATTCACACAGATGAACACGGACTTCCGGTCGGTCGAAGTCAGAGAGAGCAGCAGTAAGGAGTCTTCGACGGATCTGGGCGACCGGTTTTGGCTTGGGGCATTCGTGCTTCGGGCTTCAATCGTCATTCGAACTTCGGAATTCGAACTTCCCGCTCACCCGGAAGGGTGAGCGGGATATGCCGAGGAGGGGAGTTGCGCTGCATCGCGCC
>CAZVCQ010000173.1:0-6498 GCA_964626085.1 uncultured bacterium | reverse complement strand
AACGTGACGTGGTCGACCGCCACGACGCCCTTGTCATACAACTTGGTGAGGTCTTTGAAGCCTACTCGGCTCATCGGTATAGTTGGCTACAGGTAGTGCCTATGGCGCGAATGACCAATCCCCAAGCGTCAATTCCCAATCATCGCGGAAATGACCAATGTCTGAATTGGGCATTGGGCCATTGGGGTTTGATTGGTCATTGGGAACTGGTTATTGGACATTGCCGTTCTCCGGCGCTTGACGCCAGAGAATGGACAAGATGCGGATAAGGGTCTCGCGCAGGTCGCGCCGCGGCACGACCACGTCGAGCGTGCCGTGCTTCTGGCAGAACTCGGCGGTCTGGAATCCTTCGGGCAGCTTCTCGCCGATGGTGCCCTCGATGGTGCGTCGGCCGGCGAAACCGATGAGCGCGCCGGGTTCGGAGACGATGACGTCGCCGAGCATCGCGAACGATGCCGTGACGCCGCCGGTGCACGGGTCGACCGGTATGGCGATGTATGGTACCCGTTCTTTGCGCAGGAGCCCGAGCTCGGCCGAGGTCTTGGCCATCTGCATCAGGGAATAGGCACCCTCCTGCATCCGCGCCCCGCCGGAAGTGGCGACGATGAGCAGGGGCCGGCGCTCGGCCCGGGCGAGCCGGATGGCGCGCGCAATCTTCTCGCCCACGACCGAGCCCATGCTGCCGCCGATGAAGCCGAAGTCCATCACCGCGAGGACGACCGGGATTCCGCCCAGCACGCCACGGCCGTAGACCAGTCCGTCCTTGCGGCCGGTCTTTTCCTGCGACTTCTGTATCTGCTTGTCGTATTCGGGGAATCGCAGCGGGTCGGCCGGGGCCATGTTGGCATCGAGTTCTTCGAGCCGGCCGTCGTCGAGCAGTAGCTGGATGTACTTGGCCGGGTTGATGCGGAAATGGTAGCCGCAGCGGGCGCAGATGAAGAAGTTCGACTCGAGGGTCTTGCGATAGAGGATTTCACCGCAGCTGTTGCAGCGGAACCACATTCCGTCCGGCGTTTGCGACCGGCCGACCGGTCGGGCGGGCGTGGGCATGGGCTAGTATAGGAGCGGGCGGCGGGGAGTCAAGAATCAGGCCGGCCGCAGCATCAGGAGCAGCTTGACGTCCGGAGCCGGTCGGCACAGATTGGTCCGCCCGACTGGAAGTGCAGAAACGAACATGACCGGCGAAGTCCAGTTGTTCGAGCCCTGGAAGGGATTCGGGGTGATCATGCCACAGGACGACACGGATGACGTCTCTGTCCATCATAGTGGCATTGTCGCCGAAAGGGAGTTTCTTTCCAGCGCGAGGATGCGGTAATCGAGGCGCCGGAGCCCGGCGGGAAAGGCGAATTCGGAGTCGTGGAAGCGCCCTGCGGCCGGCAGACCACAAGGGGTAGCTGAGCTGAAACCAGGCCTCGACAGAATCCTGCAGCGTTTGACAGGTGAAAGGGGTTCTCTAGTCTTAACTGATGTGTGAAGTCTTCCTGGGGCTCGGGTCGAACCTGGGCGACCGGGCCGGGCTCCTGGACCAGGCCGTCGTCGCGCTCGAGTCGCTGGGCAAGGCTACGCGGTCGCGCTGGTATGAGACCGCCGCGGTCGGGCTGCCGGGCGCGTCCGCTTTCCTGAACGGCGTTGTCCGGCTGGAAACCGACCTCGTACCGGGCGAACTGCTGCGGCAGGCGCGGGATATCGAGCGCCGGCTCGGCCGCGATCCGCTACGACGTGCCGGTTCTCGGACGATAGACATCGACATCCTTCTGTACGGACGCCAGGTCATCAGCCGCCCCGGGCTCGAAATACCTCATCCCCGGCTCCACCAGCGCGCCTTCGTGCTGGTTCCGCTGGCCGAGCTGGCCCCAGACCTCGTCCACCCGGTACTGGGCAGGACCGTCGCCGAGATGCTGGCCGATGTCGACAGCGCCGGCGTCAAAGCCGCGTAGCCATGACAGGCGAATTCAGAACTCAGAAGTCAGATATCAGAAGTCAGAAGTGCCCGTCCCGGTTCTGCCCTATGCCTTTTGCCTTTCCCCTTTTGACTTCTACACTTTGACCCATGAGGTACATCTGCATCGAGGGGCCGATTGGTGTGGGCAAGACGGCGCTGGCCGAGCGCCTGGCCCAGCGGCTGGACGCCAAGCTGGTGAAGGAAGCGGTGGAGGAGAATCCGTTCCTCGACAAGTTCTACGGCGACATGCGGAACTACGCGCTTCAGACCCAGCTTTTCTTTTTACTCGCCCGTCATAAGCAGCAGCGCGAGTTGCTCCAGCCAGACATGTTCCACGAGACCGTGGTATGCGACTATCTGCTGGACAAGGACCGCATATTCGCCCACCTGAACCTGACCGAGCACGAGTTGGCTCTGTACGACAACATCTACGAATTCGTGGCGGAGGAGATACCGAAGCCAAGCATCGTCGTCTACCTGCAGGCGCAGGCCGAGGTGCTCCTCGCCCGCATCAGACAGCGGGCGCGGAAGTTCGAGGCCGCGATCGACCCGCAGTATCTCGCGGAGTTGGCCGATGCCTACAACCACTACTTCATGCACTACGACGCCGCGCCGGTCCTCATCGTCAATACCGAACGGCTCGACTTCGTGGCCAATCGCGAGGACTTCGAGGACTTGTTCCGGGCGATTGAGGAGACGACCGCGGGCAGGCGATTCTACTCGCCGCGCGGGAAAGGCCGCTGACCGTGAAGTCAGAAGTCCGAAGTACAAAGGCCAAAGTCCGAAGAGCAAGTCGGACGCGGAAGGACTGATATGTACACCGGCCCGTCCCAGCCAGACAAACTGACAACGGTCAGGATAATGCGCAAGAAGGCCAAGGGCGAGCGTATCGTGAGCCTGACAGCGTATGATTTCCCGACAGCTCGGATTCTCGACGACGCCGGGGTAGACCTGATATTGGTCGGCGACTCCGCCGCCAATGTCGTCTATGGTATGCCCACGACTTTGACCATCGGGATGGACGAGATGGTTTTCCACACGCGTGCGGTCGCGGCCGGTGTGAAGCGGGCACTGATTGTGGCAGACATGCCATTCCTTTCCTACCAGGTGTCGGTCGAGCAGGCGGTGGCCAACGCCGGCCGGTTCCTGCAGGCCGGGGCCGAGGCAGTCAAAGTCGAGGGCGCCGGGCCGGTCGTGCCCGCCATCAAGCGGTTGGTTGAACTCGGCATCCCGGTGATGGGGCACCTTGGTTTGACCCCGCAGTCGGTCCACAAGCTCGGCGGGTATCGGCTGCAAGCGCGGAAGTCTGAGGACCAGGAACGGCTGCTGGCCGACGCCCGCGGTTTGGCCGAGGCGGGTTGCTTCTCAATCGTGCTTGAGAAGGTGCCGGCCGAGGTCGCGAAACGGGTAACCGCTGAGCTTTCGATACCGACCATCGGCATCGGTGCAGGCCCGGATTGCGACGGGCAGGTGTTGGTGCTGCACGACATGCTCGGCATGTCCAACGCTTCGCCGCTCAAGTTCGTGAAGCAATATGCCCACCTGTACTCCGATATCCTCAAGGCCCTGACCGCCTACGCCGAGGAAGTCCGCTCCGGCAAGTTCCCCGACGAAGAACACACATTCCACCTGGACAAGTAGGACCGATTAGCCTCCAAGGTACAACGACGCGACCGGTGTGGCCCGGAAGCGAAGCAAAGCTCGGCCTTGGCCGAGCATGTGCGGCCTTTGATGCCTTAGTGTCCCTAGGTTGAGAATCCTACAGCGTATGCACGTCGTCAGGTCCGTTGCCGCGATGCAGCGGGTCGCCCGTGGCCTGAAGCGGCGCGGGCGTATCGGGTTCGTGCCGACCATGGGCTATCTCCACGAAGGTCATCTCCGTCTGGTGCGGGCTGCGCGTCGGCAGTCCGACTTCGTCGTGGTCTCGATATTCGTGAACCCGATTCAGTTCGGGCCGAAAGAGGACTTTCGTCGGTATCCGCGTGATTTCAATCGCGACCGGCGGCTGCTTGAGTCGGCCGGGACCGACTTCGTCTTCTGTCCCGGAGTAGAGGAAATGTACCCGGAGGGGTTTGCCTCGGTCGTCGAGGTCGAACGGCTGGGTGAAGGTCTTTGCGGGAAGTCAAGACCCGGCCACTTCCGGGGTGTGACGACGGTCGTGGCCAAGCTGTTCAATGTCGTTCTGCCGGACGTTGCCGTGTTCGGGGCCAAGGACGCGCAGCAGGCGTTCGTCATCCGTCGGATGACGCGCGACCTCGGTTTCCAGACGCGCGTCGTCATCCTTCCGACCGCGCGCGAGAAGGACGGACTGGCGATGAGCTCCCGCAACGTCTACCTGACTCCGGAGCAGCGGGCGGAAGCGCCGGCTCTGCACCGTTCGCTCCTGCTCGCGAAGCGGCTGATCGGGCAGGGCGAGCGGAACGCGGTCAAGGTCAAGGCGGCGATGCGCCGGCTGATCCGCCGGGAGTCAGGTGGCCGGATTGACTACGTCGAGATGGTGGACACTGACGAGTTGAGGTCGGTCAGAGCCATTGAGGGTGAAACGCTCGTGGCATTGGCCGTTTTCTTCGGCAAGACTCGGCTCATCGACAACGTCATCGTTCAGGCTTAGTATTTCCGAATGACGATTGTCGAGTTCCGATTCGGCCGTCCGTAATCGTCAATCGCAGATCGTCAATCGCAAGTCGCGCTGGCCGGGCGCTGCATCGCCCGCACGAAAACCCAGCCCAGCACCGCAAGCGTCAGAAGCACACCGCCAATCGCGACCAGCACCGTCCGGTAGGACGTCAGGTCGCCGAGCCCGCCGATGAAGAGTGTGGTCAGCAGGAACGCGGCGTTGGTGATGAACTCGCGGGTCGAGAATATCCGGCCGCGAATCTCCTTGGGTACCTCTTCCTGCAATATCGTGCTCTGGACCACGCCGAGCCACGAGAAGGCGACGCCGGCGACCAGCGCAATCACAGTCATGAACCAGACGGTGATGAGCCACGGGCTGGCGAGGAACAGCAGGCCGTATAGCAGAATTACTACGACCACGACCATCGGCTGGTTGATTCGCCTCCGGATGTAGCTCATGCTGGCGGCGCCGGCTATCATGCCGACCGCAAGGACCCCGGCGAACAGGCCGACCCCGCCGGTGCCGAGCTTCAGCACCTGCTGCACTATGAAAATCAGCACGGTGTAGGAGACCGACGAAACGAACGTCGTCACCACCACCGAAGCCATCACGAACGCCACCAGCCGACTCCGGCCGACGACGCGGACGACCGCTGCGAGGTCGGCGAAGAGCTGGTGGAACGAGTGTCTGACAAGGCTGAGAACGGATGGGGTGAGGGGCGAGAGGCGCGCTGTCCGACAGGGGCCTCCGAGGCCAACGGCGAGAGGCGAAACATGGTTGGCGATGAAGATACCGGAAATAGCGAGCGCGAGCAGGCCCGCGGTCAGGTGCGTCGAGGCGTTGATGAAGAGGCCGTACTTCCAGCCTGCCCACTTGATGAGAAACCCGCCAATCACCATGCCGAGCACGGTCGCGACCCTGGAGAAGGTCAGGCTGACCGAGTTGGCGACGAGCAGCTTCCGCTTTGCCACGAGCTGCGGCATCAGGGACGGGACCGACGTGTTGTTGAACACGTCCAGGGCGAAGAAGATGAACAGCGCGACCCAGAACGGCGCGAAGCTCTTGAGCGCGATCATCAGGAATGCGGCAGCGACCAGCAGGCCGGACTGGATGACGTGCGTGAACCCCAGTACCTTGCGCTTGTCCCAGCGGTCAACGAGCACGCCGGCAATCGGGGCGAGGAGCATCGACGGGATGACAAAGGCGAGCGAGCCGGTCGAGTAGGCCATCAGCTTGCCCGGCTGAGACACGGCAATCACCGTAATCAGCAGCATGTGGGTGAGTCGGTCCCCGAGCTGGGAAAGGCTGCCGGAGGCGACCAGCAGACTGAAGTTCCGGATGCGCAGCACCGAGGGGAAACCGCGTGACATCCGTGCATCGTAGCGGCCAACCGTCCGGAGTCAAGTTGACACGCGGGGCAGGTAGCCTACAATCACGCGAGTTCGTGAGGTGGCATCAGCGTAGAAGCCTGAAATGGAGGTCATTGTGAATCGAGTTGTTCTAGTGTTTGCGGCGGCCTTGCTTGCGGCAAGCATGGCCGCGGGCCAGCTCAGCTATGTCGAGTGTTCCAGCGGCTTTCAGGGCAACCCGGTGCTTGACGGCGGCCGGACCGAACTGGAGTTCGCCGATATCAACAACGACGGGAATATCGACATCCTCAGCATCGGTGACCATGGTAGCCCGTACATCAATACTCAGGAGCATGGCGTGATGGTCTGGTTCGGAGACGGGCACGGCAACTGGAACGTGTTCCAGTACGGCGACTTCGGCTATGGCGGCATCGCGGTGGGGGATGTGAACGGGGACGGCCATTGGGATATCGGCTACGGGATGCACCACAACTACGCTTCAGGCGACTTGGGCGACGATATGCTCGAAGTCGCGCTAGGAGCCCGGCCGAAAAGTCTTGACAAGCGTCATATTCTATGTTAGTCTCAGG
>CAZVCQ010000172.1:0-6522 GCA_964626085.1 uncultured bacterium | reverse complement strand
GCCGATGCCGGCGCGGCCAGACCACCGCGGGCGCCGGCTCTCGCCAAGCTACGTCAACTTCTACGTCGCGAACGGCGGCAGCAACAGCGTGACGGTGATCGACGGCGAGACCAATGACACCGCGACCGTGGCCGTCGGAACCGAGCCCGTTGCCATCGCCCTGAACCCGGTCACCAACCGCATCTACGTCGCGAACAGCCGGAGCGGCAACGTGACGGTGATTGACGGTGCGACCAACGACGTGACCATGGTGGCAACTGACTCGAGTCCGGTGGCGGTGGCGGTTAACCCGGTCACGAACAAGATCTACGTCGCGAACGGCGGCGGCAACAGCGTGACCGTTATTGACGGTGAAACCAACGGTACGACTACGGTGGCCGCGGACTCAAGTCCCTGCGCCGTGGCGGTAGACCCGGTCACCAACAAGATCTACGTCACGAACCGGAGTGACAACGTGACCGTCATCGACGGCGCCACCAATGACACGACGCTGGTGACCGCGGGTTCTCATCCTTACACCGTAGCCGTGAACCCGGTCACCAACAAGATCTACGTCACGAACAGCGGCAGCAACGACGTGACCGTCATCGACGGCGCCACTGATAGCACAAAGACCGTGGCAGCCGGAAGCTCACCCGAGGCAATCGCGGTGAACCCGGTCACCAACAAGATCTACGTCGTGGACGTCGATGCCGACAGCGTGACCGTCATCGACGGCGCGTCCCACGTGAAGACTCTGGTGGAGGCCGGCGACTCGCCGTGCGCGGTAGCGGTGGACCCGGTCACCGACCGGGCCTACGTCGTGAACGCAATCAGCAGCAACCTGACGGTCATCGACGGGGTGACGACCGACACGACCCTCCCCTTGGGTTTTGGTCCGGCCGGGGTGGCGGTGAATCCGGCCACGAACATGATATACGTGACCAATCGGAGCGTGGACGCGGTGACGGTCATTGACGGCAAGACCTACGGATGCCTCGTTGTGCCGACCGGCGCGCGCCCCGTGGGCGTGGCGGTGAACCCGGTCACCAACCGAATCTACGTCGCGAACAGCTCGGGCAATAGTGTGACGGTCATCGACGGCAAGACCAACAGCACGTCGACGGTGCCGGTAGGCGCGAACCCCTACGGAGTCGCCGTGAACCCGGCCACGAACCGGATCTACGCAGCGAACTACGGCGGCGGCAGCGTAACGGTCATCGACGGCGAGACGGGCGACACAACAACCGTCCGCACCGGGGGACATCCCAATTCTTTAACGGTGAATCCGGTCACCAACCGGGTCTACGTCCCGACCTACACCAGCGACTACCTGGTCGTGATTGATGGCGCCACCAACGACACCGCCATGGTGCCGGTCGGGACGCGACCCTATGCGGCGGTGGTCAACCCGGTCACGAACAAGATATACGTACTCAATCAGGACAGCGACAACGTGACGGTCGTCGACGGCGCGACCAACGAGACGACGACCGTGGACGCCGGCACTTTGCCCCTGTGCGCGGCGGTGGACCCGGTGACCGACAAGATTTACGTCGCGAACTACCGAAGCGGCGACCTTACGGTAATCGACGGCGCAACCAACAGCACCACCATGGTTCCTGCGGTCGATGCCGGCTATGCCGCGGCGCTGAACGCGGTCACGCACCGGCTCTATGTCGCGAGCTACACGGGCGGGAAGGTTACGGTGCTGACCGACGCGCCGGCCAGCGACACCAAGGTGCGCGCGCCGTTCGGCACGCCGCATGCTATCCCCTGCCACGTCACGCAACTCGCCAGACCCGACCTGCCCGCTAGAGCGGTCAATCGCTCGGAGCCAGGCCGGACCGCGCTGGCAGGCGTCGGCAACCGGCTGAATACGGCGCAGACGGCATGGGAGTGGGCGGCTGTTACCTCCGGTGCAGGAACCGACTCCATCACGTGGACCTACAACTGGGGCACGGACTCGTTGACTTGGGGCGAGAACTTCGTTTGCTGCGTCCCGTTTGAAGACCAGGCCGCGACTACCAACAACCTCGGACTGGGGACACCGTTTGCAGGCAACCTCGAGGTGTTCCCGTTGTACCGAGTGGTGATCCCCGGCGGCCTTGAGGAGGCAGCGCTAGCCGGCATCCGAACGTCCAAGCTTGCGACTATCGTCCGGGACGTGCTGTTCCTGGCGAACGACCGAGGACCAGGGACCGGAGACCGCGCGGCACTTCTGGACGTCGGCGGGCGGAAGGTAATGAATCTAAGCCCGGGCGCGAACGATGTCAGCCGCCTCAGCCCCGGCGTGTACTTTGTCCGAGGACCGGAGACCGATGACGGAAGACCGGCCGCTGCCGTCACCAAGGTCGTGATTGCCAGATGATAGTGGACATCCGATCGAACACGGGGAGATAGAACACCAGGCGCGCAAAGGAAACGCCGTGGAGTTTCGGGGACGACAGTTCGGATCCCAAAGCAAGTCGTCCGCAGGCAATGCAGATTGACGCGGCCATTGGCCACGAGTGACCAGTGAGGCGCATCCGCGCCCAAGGTCATAGCACAGTATCCAGTTACCAGTTTCGGACTCAACCACTCGACCCCTCTATCGCGCGCGCGCTCTCTCTCCCTCTCTCTCCCTCTCTGCCATCCCAATTGATAACCTGGCCCGCGAACCGTTCGCAACCTGGCTGCGTCTGAGGTCTGCGAACACGGCAGTTCGGTATCATCAAACGGCTCGGTCCTAGACAATGCTGCGATACTGGGCTGTCCGTGACTCTCTTCTTGTCTGCGGGGTTTCCGCTGCTCTCAGCGCAAGCCGTGAGCGTTGCCCGTGAACCTCACGCCGTAGGCTGTATTCCGTGGGCCGTCGGCCGTCCGCCTTCACTGCCCATAGACCCCGACACGAATTAGAATCCCGCGAATCGGAATCCCTGTTGACAGGTTGGTGGAACGTCGTATAATATTGGTGAGATATGGTGCGTCGCCCGAGCCCTTCTCCGGGTTGCGGTTCCCGCAGTCGCCGGCTGCGACCTGTTCCACGACACGAGGGTATCGGTTGCGGGGATAGCCAAACCAGAATCTGTGGTCGCTTCCGAGCCTTGACGACATTCGCTAATCTGAGGATGCCAGCCGGTTTGTCTCGACGCGCGGCAGGGTGCACGGGCACAAGCATCCGTCTCAAACATCCCACTCTTGTGAAATGCGGAACGCGGAGGTCGCCCAAGACCCCGAAGCTTGCCTGCTTCGCCACGACCCGTGGCGGTCGTCCAGTTCAGCCGCAGCCATCGACAGTAGCGTCGTCCCGCCGAGTCTGGGCTACCAGACAGGCTCCACTGAACCAGGCGAAATGAGACTGACCGGATTCGGCCGGCGATTGCTGCAAGACACCGACGGGCAGGTTCTGCTGTTCGGCGTAGTCATGTTCGTTGCGGTTCTCGTGTTCGTGCTGGTGATACCGAACGGAACCCACGTTACGACGCAGAAGGTGCGTGCGCAGAATGCGGCTGATGCCGGCGCCTTCACCGGTTCGGTCTGGCTTTCCCGTTCGCTCAACCTGAGCGCGAACATGAACATCGGTATCAAGAACGTGTACACGTGGATTACCGTACTCACCATGGGCGAGGCCCTGGCGCAAGCGCTCTACAGCGACTCACTCGACCCGTCAGTAAGGCTACTGGGACAAGAGCTAACCCTCGCGCTATTCGGCAGCTCTGACCCGGTCACTGTTTCCTACACCGAGTATCCCGGTTCGATAAGGAAGCTCGACACGACCGCGCAGTGGCTCTACGCTTTGCAGGACGACATTACCGAGAGCTTCCACGATGTGGCGGCTGCACTCGGGAGTGAAGAGGCCAGCCGGAACGCGGGCGCGTATCCTCCGTCTCAAGCTGCCGGCGGTTGGGCGATAGTCCGGACCAACGACTCGATACCGCTGCTGGTGGAGAGCAACACCGGTGACTCCCTGCTGTACGCCGACCTGCTTGAACTCGGGGCCGCTCTGGACACTATCCCAACCCTCGACCCCAACGTCGGTCCCGCCACCGGGACCATCACAATCGACCCGACCACTTACGAAATCAAGGCCTACTACGGCGATTCGAGCAACTGGGCCACGCTCGTACAGAGCCTGATCGTCGGCCAGACGACTGTGAATCAGTGGTACGATACGTTCCCCAACACGCCTGACTCTCTCAGCAAGATCTACTCCGCGCAGCGTCACTACATAGACTTCAAGGACCCGAGGGTTGACAGCGCCACCGGAAAATCCTGGCTCGTAGCCGGACTCCCGATCTGGTACATCGACAGCCTGAAACCTCTGATGCCGATATGGCGCTGCTACGGTAAGAAATCATACTCGGTTCCCCACCCCGGGGACACGGTCTGGATTCACCAGAGGCACTGGAAGCTCTGGGACGGCGACCCGTATGTGGGGCCCGGTGAAACTGCGCCGGGCTCCTTGCCTTGGATCAACGACAGCGGATACTCGATTGACTCCAGTTGGCTGGACCCCGTTGACACCGACTTCTACACCGGCGCTGAGTCGACCACCGGCTACCTGGGCCCGAGAGTCCGGGTCCGCCGGGTCAATCCCGACCGCGAGTTCCACGCGGTGTCCTACGTCTGGCGGCAGGGAGCCTCAACCGCACCCTTCGGCCTGAGCCCGCCGCTGGGCGGGGCGATCTACCGGCACAACGCAGTCGCGGCAGCGAGCCCGATGTTAGCCGTTGCACGGTCTGAACCGTATCTGGCCATCAGTTCTCCCGCCGAGCATGACTACTACTTCGCTCCAGCCTGGGACGTCAGACTAACTCCGCTTGATTCAATAGGAGTCGTGGAGATAACCAGCGACACGGCGTATCCCAGTCACAGCCAAGGCTGCTTTGACAACCTCGAGGACTTGCGAGAGCATGTGCTGCTCCCGTAGGACGGCGTAAGTCCAAAGTCGGGGGGAAAAACGGGGACCCGATCTCAGCCGGCCCGACTCGCGGACGGCGTCTCCCCTGCCATCCTCAGCAGCATTTCAGATTGCAGATTGTCGATCGCAGATTGGCCGACCCCGAGGCAGATTGACATCCCCGCCCGCGAGTCCTGACATCAGGACGTGGCCGTGCGTTCCAACGGCCGGGCATATGTAATATGTGGCCCCGACTGCCGAAGGCGGCGCGGCTTGTTCCACCGAGGCAGGCTTTCCGCCCATCTTGGTCTTCACCAAAGGGAGGTCTATGAAGAAACTGCTACCACTCGCTCTGCTTCTGCCGGCACTGGCGCCGGCGCTTCTTGCCTGTGCGCCCCGGCAGCGCGTCGGCGACCCCACCGCGGCCAGCCGGGAAATCCCGATCGAACTGCGTGGCGGGGTCGTGCTGGTACCGGTCAGGGTCGGACCTTCGCGCGTCCTGCGCATCATCCTCGACACCGGCATGGGCTTCGACGGCGTGCTGCTGTACGAGCCGCTGCCCGAATCGACCTTCCCGGGACCGGTCTACGAGGTGAAGGTACCCGGCGCAGGCACGGGCGAGCCGGCGAGCGGCCGGATAACCGAGACCGGGACGTTCTCGGCCGGACCGGTGCAGTTCACCAACCAGCGCGTGGTATGGCTGACCGACGGCCTGATGGCCGGGTTCCCGAGCGACGGGGTGATGGGATATTCGCTGTTCGGACACTGGCAGGTGGAGATCGACTATGACCGGTCCCGGATCGTCCTGCACGAGCCAGGTTCGTTCCGGGCCGGCTCGTCCTGGACCGCACTGCCCATGGAACTGCACAAGAACAGTACGCCCTGGGTGAAGCTGCGGACGAGCATCGACGGCGCCGACTCGTTGGAACTCGATTGCTACCTTGACCTGGCGGCGAACGACGAGGTTGTGTTCCTGGTCCGCGACGACGCGAAGTTCAGGCTACCCGAAGGGCTCGAGGAAATCCAAATCGGGCGGGGCCTGAGCGGCGACGTGTACGGCTGGCGGGGCACGGCCAAATGGGTCGAACTGGGCCCGTCCCGGTTTGCGGACGTGACGGTGGCCTACGCGCCGGACGAGGCCCGGTCGAAGCAGCCGGGCGCCGACGCGGTCGTGTGCGGCAGCCTGCTGGCGCGGCTCAACACAGTCTACGACTATGCCGGCGGCAGGTTGTACGTCAGGGCGCGCGGCCGCAAACCGTAGGCCGAAGGCCATCCTCGACGGGCTGGTGTCCGAGTCGTGCGAATTGACGGAAGGCAGGTCAGTTTCACCCACCGCTTGACGCCCGAACCCGCGAACCATTCACAACCCGGCTGCGTCTAATCAGCCGAGAGCACGGCAGTACGGTATCACCAAACGGCTCGGTCTTAGACATTGCCGCGATACTGGGCTGTCCGTGACTCTCTTTTGTCTTGGGCTGCCGCGACGTAGGGAGAGATGTCTGACCCGCGACGTCTCCGCTGCCATCGCGCCAACGGCGCGAGTTGTCAGTTCCTAGTTCCTGGTTCGCAGTAGCGGACCCCTGATTCCAAACAGCCATCCTGCCGCCCATGTCACACGGTTGAGCCATCGGATGGCACCTGCCTGCGGCAGAGCATCATGA
>CAZVCQ010000171.1:0-6524 GCA_964626085.1 uncultured bacterium | reverse complement strand
TTTGACAAGTACGAGACCGAGGACGCGCTGATTGACCTGCAGTACCTGGGCTTCAAGAACCTGTTCGTCCTCCGCGGCGACCCGGCGCCGGGACAGAAGGAGTTCGTGCCCGAGCCGGCCGGGCACCGTTTTGCGTCGGAGTTGACGGCCCAGATTGCGGCGATGAACCGTGGCCGCTATCTCGAGGCGCTGGACAATGCTGTGCCGACCGACTTCTGCCTTGGCGTCGCCGGGTACCCGGAAAAGCACTGCGAAGCGCCGAACCTCGCCGACGACCTGCGCCACCTGAAGGCGAAAGTGGACGCCGGTGCGGACTACATCATCACCCAGATGGTCTTTGCCGCCAAGCCGTTTCGCGAGTTCGTGGACCGGGCCAGGGCAATCGGTATCAAGGTGCCCATGATTCCCGGCATCAAGCCGGTCACGAACGCAAGGCAGCTTGTGACGATACCGCGCGAGTTCCACGTCGACCTGCCAGAGGAACTGGTCGGTCGCATCACACGTGCGGCCTCGCCTGCCGACGCCGCCCGCGCCGGCGTCGAGTTCACGACAAAGCTCTGCCGCGACCTGCTCAAGCTTGACGTGCCCGGACTCCATTTCTACACGATGGGAAAAGGACGAGCCACGTCCGAAGTGCTGAGAGCGATCAACGATGAGTGATGAGCGATGAGCGATGAACGCGGAACGAGGAGAGAAGAGCGCGGAGTGCAGGGCGATAAGCGAATAACGATGAGTGCAAAGCGATGAGCGACAAGCGGAAAGCGATGAGCGCGAAGCGAGGAGTGAGGAGAAGAGAATGCGGAGTGCGGAGTGATAAGCGATGAATGATGAATGAGGAATGATGAGCGATGAGTGAGGAAAGGAAACGGCTGAAGGAACGGACACGCGAGTTCGCGCTACAAATGATACACCTGTACGCCGCGCTGCCCAAGTCCGTGGTCGCACAGACGCTGGGCAAGCAGTTGCTGCGGTCCGGTACCTCGGTTGGTGCGCACTATCGCGAAGGAACCAGAAGCCGTTCGCACGCCGAGTTCGTGAGCAAGCTTGAGGGCGCGCTTCAGGAACTGGAAGAGAGCCGCTATTGGCTGGAGCTGCTCGACGCCGAGCGGCTTGTGTCAGCGGCCATGTTAGCGCCACTTGTGCAGGAAGCGGACGAACTCACCGCGATGATCATCGCCAGCGTCAGGACGGTCAAGCGGAATAGCGGAAAGCGATGAGTGATCGGCCATAAGTGATGAGTGATGAGCGTGGAGCGATGAACGATGAGTGATAGGCGAAGAACGGCGTCTGGAACTCAGCGCTCAGCGCTCAGCACTGGTCGTTCTCCCGACTCCGGCATTCATCATTCATCACTCAGCACTTCGCGCTTCCTCGCGACTGCCAGGGAGCGGATTGTCATCTTTGACGGTGGGCTGGGCACGGCGTTGCAGGGGATGGGAGTACAGCCAGGTGCGTGCAACGAGCTGCTGGTCGAGACGCAGCCGGACTTGGTGCGCAAGGTACACGAGCAGTTCCTTACTGCCGGCGCCGATGTCATCGAAACCGACAGCTTCGGCGGAGCCCGGCACACGCTGGCCGAGCATGGCCTGGGGGAGAGGTGCTTCGAGCTCAACCGTACCGCGGCTGAGCTCGCGTGTCGTGTCGCGCGCGAGTACGCCACACCGGCATGGCCGCGGTTCGTGGCCGGGTCAATCGGGCCGGGTTCAACGCTGCCGAGCCTCGGGCACATCACCCTTGCTGATCTGGTATCGAGCTTCCGGCCCCAAATTGATGGGCTGCTGGCCGGTGGCGTTGACTGCCTGATATTCGAGACAAGTCAGGACCTGCTGCAGCTCAAGGCAGCGCTCGCGGCCGCACTTGACGCATTTGACTCTGCGGTTCGCCCGGTCCCAATCATCGCTCAGGTGACCCTGAACGAGCATGGCCGGACCCTTACCGGTTCGGATGCCGGAACCGTTCTGGCGGCAATCGAGCCGTACCCGGTTGCGGCAATCGGGCTCAATTGCGGGCTCGGCCCGGAAGGCATGATTGCCGCGGCGCGCTATCTCGCCAGCCATTCGTCAAAGCTGTTGTCGGTGATGCCCAACGCGGGCCTGCCGCGCATCGAAGCCGGGCAGATAGTCTACGACCTCTCGCCCGAAGAATTCGCCGGCTGGATGAAGAAACTCGCCACCGGGCCTGGACTCGCCATCGCCGGCGGTTGTTGCGGTACGACGCCCGAGCACATCCGGCAGATGAAAGTCGCGCTGGAAGGCGTCCGGCCGCTTCGGCCCGTTGAGTGCGTGCCGCGCGTGTCATCTCTTCTCAGCGCCCAGGAAATGAAAGTGGAGCCGCGGCCACTCTTCGTCGGCGAGCGGACGAACGCAAGCGGCAGCAAGCGGTTCCGCGACCGGCTGCTTGCCCGCGATTTCGACGGGATGGTCGAAGTTGCGCAGGAGCAGAAGCGCGAGGGTGCGCAAGTGATGGACCTTTCGGTTGCGGCTGCGGGCCGCGACGAAGTTGCCGATATGGAGGAGCTTGCCGTTCGACTGAACTCGGACGTAGACCTGCCGGTGATGGTCGATTCGACTCGCTACGAGGCGGTGGAAGCCGCGCTCGAACGGCTCGCCGGCCGCTGTATCGTCAACTCGGTTAACCTCGAGGACCCGGAGCGGGCCGAGAAGACGATAAGGCTCTGCCGGAGAACGGGCGCGGCGCTGGTGCTGATGACCATCGACCGCAAAGGAATGGCGATGACCTGCGAGCGGAAGCTCGATGTCGCGGAGCGGCTCTATGACCTCGTGGTGCGGCGCGGCGGGCTTGCCCCGCAGGACGTCTTTTTCGACTTCCTCACTTTCACGCTCGCCAGCGGCGACGAAACGCTCCGCAAAGCCGGGGCCGAAACTTTGAAGGCAGTCCGCAAGGCGAAGCACCGGTTCCCGAGAAGCTTCACCCTGCTCGGGGTCAGCAATATTTCTCACGGCCTCGCGCCCCAGGCGCGGCGCGCGCTCAACACGGTATTCCTCCACCATGCGGTGGAACACGGTCTGGACGCCGCCATCCTCCACGCCGGCAGAATCGAGCCGCTCTCTGCACTTGACCCGGAAACGGTGCGAAGGTGCGAAGACCTCATCTATGACCGTAGCCGCGGCCGGAGTACGCCGCTGGAAGCGCTGCTTGCCCACTGCAGCACCCAGCAGTCAAGTGCCGGCCGTGAACTGCCGGGCGCCAGCCGCAAGCCGTCAGCCGTCGGCGACTATGTGCTTGCCGGGGACCGGGCCGGTATTGCTCAGCCCGTCCTCGAACTGCTCAAGACCCGAACCGCTACCGATATCATCGCCAGGGAGCTGCTTCCGGCGATGGCCGAGGTCGGCCGCCGGTTCGAGTCCGGCAAGATGCAATTGCCGTTCGTACTCCGGTCGGCGGAGGCGATGCGGGCCGCGTTCGATGCCCTGAAGCCACACCTGCCCGCAGGCGACAAGGGTCGCGGTACGTTGCTGCTGGCGACCGTGCGCGGCGACGTCCACGACGTCGGGAAGAACCTGGTTGACATGATACTATCGAGCAACGGGTTCAGGGTCGTGAACCTAGGCGTGCGGCAGACGCCGGGGGATATCATCGCCGCGGCCCGCGAGAATTCCCCGGACGCCATCGGGCTTTCCGGGCTGCTGGTCGAATCCGCGCGCGCGATGAAGGAGTACGTGGAAGTTTTCGGCGAGGCCGGGCTCACGCTGCCGGTAATCTGCGGCGGCGCCGCCCTCACCCGCGTCTATGTTGAAGGAGAGCTCCAGCCGGCGTACCCGGGTAAGGTACACTACGCGAAGGATGCCCTCGAAGGACTGAGAATCATACAGGCCATCTGTGGCCGGGAAAGGAATCAGGAGTTGAGCACCTCTAACCATCTGTCAATCGGCGGTCGCCGGTCGTCCGCCAAACCGAAGACCCTGGCCGGCAAGGCTTTCGCCGTGAACGCCCCGCGCATTGATGGCGGGTACGCCCGCGCCCTGACCAAGATAGTCCGCGTCGACGTTGGAAGCTACTCGCCGTTCCTGGACCAGGACGCGCTGTTCCGGAAGCGCTGGCGCATGCTCGGGCCCAAGGCGACGAAGGCGTCCCGGGTTGAGGCAGAGCAGGCGTTGGGCGTGCTGCTCGCCACCGGCCACGGGCGCAGGCTCTGGCACGGTGCGCTGGTCTATGGCCTTTATCAGGCTGTCGTCGTCGGCACGGAACTGCTCGTCCTTCACCCCGGGACGGGCCAGGAGATGACCCGGCTTCGGTTCTCTCCCGCCTTTGTGCGCCGTCTCCGGCGGAAGCACGGCTCGGCGCGTTTCCACGCTGCCCTCCAGGTCGTGACTACGGGCGAACGGGCGGTCGTGGCGGCCCGCAAACTTGCCAGGCAGGGCCAGATTCACGACCAGTTCCTGCTGCACGGCCTGAGCGCCGAACTGACCGAGGCGCTCGCCGAATACGGCCAGAGCCGGTTGCCCAAACTGCCGGGTTGGAGCAAGACTGTCCGCTACAGCCCGGGATACCCAGTCTGGCCGGACCTGGCGGAACAGAAGAAGATATTCTCCCTGCTCCGGCCCGAACGCATCGGGGTGAGACTGACCGGGACTTTCCAGATGGTGCCGGAATACTCCACCTCGGCCCTCGTGCTGCCGGCATAGCTCCTTTGAATCGCCCGGAATAGAACGCGCCGGGCAGCGGTAGATACGGTTGTGGTCACCGTCAGAAAAGGAGCAATCATGAAGCGAAGTATCATCGCGGTAGCGGCTCTCTTGCTGCTGCTCTCGAGCACGACCTACGCGACTCCGCCCAGGCCCAGGCCGCGGCCCCGGTTCTTCCTGGGCTCGGTGCTGTGCTGGCTCGGTATTATCCACCACCACGCACCGGTCCGAATGGCGCGTCCGTGCCCGCCGGCACACCGACCGCGTGCGCTTGCCCCCGAACACAGGGGACGTCCAAAGCCCGGCTGGCACTTCGGCTGGGACAGTGGTCGGCGCAACGGCCGTCGTCACGACAACGAACATCGCGGCAAGCCCGGGCCGGACAGACCCCGCGAAGGCGAACGAGGTCGCGGCCGCGGCCGCGGATAGCCGGATATAAGTTCGGTCTGGCACAGGGCGGGCGAGAGCCCGCCCTGCTTGCGGACAAGTCAGAAGGCAGAAGCCAAAGGTCGAGAGGCAAAACCGCGGAGGCGGACCATCCAGAATGCGGAACCCCGTTTGCTCAGGGTTCTCGCCCACCTTCGATCCCGCCAGTCTTGCACTTCTGCTTTTCGACTTCCGGGTTGTCGATTGCCCCGCCCCTTCCTGTTGACCGCGAGTCTCCTTGCCGCTACGCTCTCCCTACCGTGGTTTTCAAGCACATCCTTACGCACGAGCGGCCGCACGTCGACGAAATCGTGGCGATCTGGCTCCTGCGCAAATTCGGCGAGCAGCGGTTTCCCGGCATCGGAACGGCCACCGTCTCTTTCACTTCTATCCGCAAACTGGCGGAAGCCGGCCTGAAATCCGAGGACTACGAGGCGCAGGGAACTTTGCTGCTCGGCGTCGGCGGCGGCAGGTTCGATGAGCACCCGACCCTGGACGAGGACCGGAAAGCGGGCGACTGCGCTACCACCCTGGTGGCGAAAGAACTCGGCGTCAGCGATGACCCGTCACTTGCCAAGATCCTCCGGTTCGTGCGGGCCGCCGACGTCGAAGGTAACGCGTCGCCGTTCGACATCTCCTACGTGGTGAAACTCCTGCACGCGAAACATCCGGATGACCCGCACCGGGTTATCGAATGGGCGCTGGTCGCAATCGAGGCCAAGTACCAGGAGCAACTGCGGTTCTTCACCGTGGTCAAGCCCGAGTTCGACGCCAAGGCCAGGGTTGAGGAGATCGCGGTGGGGCAGAGGCGGTGGCGGATTGTCACCATCGACTCGGACGAAGACGGAATCCACAAGTATGCCCGGTCCGAGTACGGCGCGCGGGCCGCCGTAGTCATCCAGCGCCGGTCCCCGGGAAACGTGGCGGTTTTCGGCAACAAACAGGCCGGCGTAGACCTGCGCGAGGCGGCGAAGCTCATCCGCCTGGCCGAGCGCGAGGCCGCGGGAATCGAGCTTTCGTTCGACGACGAACGGCTGCTCGCCGAGGGCTATGCACCCGGCGCCGAACGATGGTTCTACCACCGCCAGGGGCAGATGCTCCTGAACGGCAGTCTCACCCAGGCCGACGTGCCCCCGACCCGGCTCAGCCTCGACCGGATTGCGGAACTGGTGAAGATCGGTATCGACCCGGGCCGGCTCAAACCGCTGTGCCAGTCAACCGGCCGCTGCATCGGCGACGTCTGTGACTGGTATCCCTGGTTGCTTGCACGCTGCGTGAAGCTCCGCCGCCCGACCCCGGACCAGGCCTAGGTCTCGCTCCGCCTTCTGCGTTCTGGTTTCGCTCGAACCGCGATGATGTAGCATATCGGTGGTCAGGGGTCCGGTCCTGCGTTTGCCGGCTCCCTAAACCCGACATTGAGTCACAGGATCGACTGGATTTCGCGCCCGACGG
>CAZVCQ010000170.1:0-6525 GCA_964626085.1 uncultured bacterium | reverse complement strand
CGTTCGTGAAGAGCAAGAAGTGGCCGTACATCTGTCTGCTTGACGCCCAGAACGAAGTGAAAAAGGCCTACGGCATCATCATCAAGCCGACGGCCTATCTCATCAACCAGGAGGGCGAAATCGTCTACACCCACATCGGGTACAAGAAGGGCGACGAGCAGCGGATCAAGGACGAGTTCCTCAAGTGGCTGCCCGAAGAACCAGCTGAAGAACCGGCAGAAGAGCCGTCCGAGGAGCCGGGTGAAGAGAACCCTGACGACGACCAGTAGGCCAAGGGGAATGGGACGCGCAGGATTCATAGTCCTCATAGGACTCATGGCCGCGGCGGCATCGGCCGCAGAGCTTACCATCCAGGGCACGAACCGGGCCGAGTTCTGGTTGTACCAGGGGAACTACGCCACGCACCTCGAGAACAAGCTCGACCTGAACCTGCGCTACGGTGACCTGCGCGGCGGGCTGGGTATGTTCCTCTACGAGCCGTCCAAGCCGTGGGACGTCGTCCGGCAGCCGCTGCGCCTGCTCGACTACACCATCGCCTACAGCCCGAAGATGCTGGAAGTCCTCTACGGCAAGTTCTTCCAGACGTTCGGCAAGGGACTTGCCCTGCGCACCTACTCGGATGACGATTTCCGGCACTACAAGAGCCTGCACGGCCTGCGCGGCACCGCCCGGCTGCCGCGGCAGACCGAACTGGTGCTGCTCGGCGCGCGGATGCGCGACATTTTCTTCCAGGAGAATGCCTACAGGGTGATGAACGCCGATTCGGTTCACGCCGATACGACCGACCAGGTGCTGGGCGCGAACCTGTCGTCACGGCCGTTCAGCTTTGCCGGGTTCGGCGGGCGCTACGTGCGAGTGAACCGGACCCAGGACCCGACACCCAAAGCGTTCAACGAGCTCTACGGCGGTGACATCACCGCATCGGTCGGCCCGGTCGAGGTGTACGGGGAGGTCTGCCAGCGGCTGGGCACCATACCGTACGTCGGCGGCCGAGAGAAGGGGTTCGGCTACTACCTTACTGGCACCGTCGCAATCGGCAGCTACTCGGTTGTCGGCGAGTACATGAACTACGACAAGCTGGGTTTCCCGGACATCGTGCTGGCGGACAGGAAGACGTATCGCTACACCGACCCGCCGACGCCCATCAAGTCCGGCGTGGCAATCAACCGAGGCGTGGACGAGCGCGGGTTCGGAGTGACCGCCTCGGGCACGCCGGCGGCGCCGCTCTACGTCGAGGCGAGTTTCGGCAACCTCGTCGCCCCGCACGACACGACCAAGGCGGTGCTCGAGGAAGAGGGCAAGGTGCGTTACTCGCTTGGCACCGACTGGACGTTCGAGGGCAAGTTCAACCACATGGTGCAGAAGAATATCGAGCTGCACGTGGCTAGTCGCACGACCGACATGCCGACGGTCCATGTCAACTACCTGCTCGGCCAGCACACGTTTGCGCTGGAGGCCGACTATGACTTCGTCGCTGAAGACACCGGGAGCATGCCGACGCCGTGGAAGTACCACGAGACGGCGATAGCCGTGAGCTACGGGTACGGTTCGGCGTGGCTGTTTACGGTCGGCTGGCAGTACGTGGACATGAAGCTCGACCGCCGCTACAATGGCGAGCAGTCGTGGCCGGTATTCGAGGCGGTCTGGTCAATTACCAACCGGAACATGCTGCGGGTGCGGGTCGGGGCGGAGCGCGGCGGCTACACCTGCTCGGGCGGCGTCTGCCGCGAAGAGGCGCCGTTCAACGGCATCAAGGCGCAACTCATCAGCACGTTCTAGGATATGAAACGGCGCGTTGCGTTCGTGCTGCTTGCGGTCATCGGAATTGCCGCGGTCGTGCTTGGCATCAGGTTCGGGGAC
The DNA here is from genome assembly GCA_964626085.1 of uncultured bacterium. Lineage (GTDB taxonomy): Bacteria > Hydrothermota > Tepidihabitantia > Tepidihabitantales > Tepidihabitantaceae > UBA2258. The sequence continues at coordinate 4,665 of CAZVCQ010000170.1, read as the reverse complement.
CCCGAGACGATACACCGCTTCGCGGCCCAGATATGACTCTCCTGCATGGGGCTCGTGTAGCCCCGTAACCGGCCGACGCCGAATGGCAAAGAACCGACCAGAAATCAGTACCCGGGCGCGCGTCACGGTGTTCGCCATCATCGCCGGGGCCTCGGCGCTCGCTGCCCTGCTGCTCAAGTTCCTCGCCGGGTTTGACTGGGGTGTGATCTACTACGGCCTGGCCACGATGCTCGGGCTCGGGCTGTTTCTCGCCCTGTTTCTTGGCCGGCCGTCCACGCTCAATCGCTGGCTCTCTTTCATCGTCATCTCCCTCACCGGCGCAATCGCCGCCGTCTTCCTCGGTATCGGTCAGGGACTGCCGCTCGGCCGGGTTCTGCTCTTCGGGTGGGTGCCGTTCACCCTCATCATGCTCGGCGCGGTCGTGTTCGTCCGGCGACGGGTCGCGCCGTACCGGGTGGTCCAGATTACGTCGGCGGTGCTGCTCAACGCCTACATCGCCGCCTACCTGCAGAACAAACTACTCTACCAGGGAGTTTTCAAGTACATGCCCCAGCCGATTCTCAATTGCTACGGTGGGCCGCTGGCGGTGTTCGCCTGTCCCATCGGCTCGACCCAGCAGATGATCGGGATGAAGCTGCTGCCCTGGCTGCCGCTCGGCGTGTTTATCATCGTAGGCGCGTTTGTGGGCCGGGCCGCGTGCGCGTGGATATGCCCGTTCGGCTTGTGGCAGGACCTTCTCTACAAAATCAAGGTCGGCGCGAAAGCGAAGGGCAAGCGCTGGGTGTCGTTCGCCGCGATAGCCATCATCACTGCCTTCATCGGCACGGCGCTTGTTCTGTTCCTTAGGCTACATCCGCTGCGGGTCTTCCTCTACGCGTGGCTGCCGTTCAACTTGCTGGTATTGGCCGTGGCAATCCGGGGAAAGCTCGACCTGCCACGCCGGATGTGGGTAGGCGGTTTCCTCGCCGCGGTCGGGCTTGCGGCCGTCGTCTGGTTCAAGTTCGAGGTCGGGTATGCGGTCGCGTTCGGGTTTCTCGGCCTCGTCCTGCTCGGGCTTACAGGTCGCTGGTTCGCCGCGGCGTTCGCCGCCGTCGCCGGGCTCCTGCTCGGCTGGTGTGGCTCCGCCACCGTAGGAACGAACGGCAACCCGGCGTTCCACGTTGGCCCGCTGTCCGGGCCGCCACTCGGGCTGGCGCTGGCGGTCGCGGGGTTCGGCCTCGTGGCGATTCTGGACATCGTCGTCAAGCTGTCGTTGCCGTCCAACTTCCTGAAGTTCGGCATACTGCTGCTCGTTGTCGGGCTGGTCTCCTATTTCACCGCCGAGCCGTGGTTCTGCAAGCTCTGTCCGCAGGGCACCTTGGGCGCCGGCATCCCGCTCGTGCTATGGGACCCGGTCCATGCCTTGCGCAACCTCGTGGGCTGGCTCTACTGGGTGAAGATCGGTGTCCTGCTTGCCTTCATCGTCGCCGCCATTGCCGTCAAGCGTCCGTTCTGCCGCGTGATTTGTCCCATCGGCGCCGTCTACTCGGTGTTCAACAAGGGCAGCCTGCTGCACATGAGACACGAGGCCCACGGCTGTACCCAGTGTTCGCTCTGCCGCAAAGTCTGCCCGATGGACATTGTGCCGCACACTGGCCAGAATCAGCTTGAGTGCATCCGCTGCTTCGAGTGTGTCTGGACCTGCCCCAAGTCCGGTCTGAAGATCAAGGTCTAGCGGCAGACCGCACACCGTCCGCCGCCTACCGTGTACCATGTTCCGTCATTCTGATTTCTGCAGTCTAGCATCTGACATCTCGCTTGGCCGCAGCGGCCCCTGTCCGACAGCGCGTCCATCTCCGCCTCCTTTGAGTCTTGCGCTCCCTTGTGGTAAGATACCAACCCGATGAGAAAACCTGACTGGTTGCGGACGACCGTGCCTGCGGGCGCAGGGTTCGAGGCGACCAACGAGCGGCTGCGCGCGTACGGCATCAACACCGTCTGCAGTTCGGCCCGCTGCCCCAACCTCGCCGAATGCTGGGGCCGCGGCACCACGACCTTCATGATACTCGGCGACACCTGCACGCGGCACTGCCGCTTCTGCGCGGTCAAGAGCGGCAACCCGCAAGGTGCGCTGGATGCGACCGAGCCTGAGCGCGTGGCCCGCGCGGTCGCCGAACTCGGTCTCTTCTACGTCGTACTGACTTCGGTCGACCGCGACGACCTTTCCGACCTCGGGGCCGGCACGTTTGCCCAGACGCTCCATGCGCTACGCAAGACGCATGACGCCACAGGCGTCGACACATCGGGCGTTGGGCGTCAGGCGTCCAGCGTCAGGCGTCCTCTCGTCGAGGTTCTCACTCCCGACTTCGGTGGCCGTGAAGAGCTGATACGGCAGGTGGTTGAGGCCGGGCCGGACGTGTTCGGTCACAACCTCGAAACAGTCGAGCGGCTGTCGCCGGACGTGCGCGACCCGCGCGCTTCCTACCGTCGGTCGCTCGACGTACTCGCTGTGGTCAAACGCGTCGCCCCGAAGCTGACGACCAAGAGCGGCCTGATGGTCGGGCTCGGCGAGACCGACGACGAACTGCGGCAGGCGCTGCGCGACCTGAGTTCGGTCGGCTGCGACATCGTCACGGTCGGTCAGTATCTGCAACCCGCGCGCCGCTGCCTGCCGGTCGAGCGCTACGTCACACCCGAGCAGTTCGTCGCCCTGGAGAAAGAGGCGCTCGCGATGGGGTTTAAGGGTGCGCTCTGCGGACCGCTGGTGCGAAGCTCCTTCCACGCCGAGGAACTGGCGACGGTACCACAGACAGAAGGATCAAGCGGTAGAGGGAAAGCGTGAGCAGTCCGAGGCAGGGCGACACCGTCAGCAGACCCCTCGAATCCTCTACCCCTCGACCCCTGACCGACTCCGAAGTCAACCGCGGCCTGCGCGTTTCGATCATCGAGGGTGGGTTCGCGATGGTCTACGCAACACTCGGCGGCGGGATGTTCCTCACCGGCCTCGCTCTCTTCCTCGGTGCCAACTCGTTCCAGATAGCGATGATCGCCTCCGTCCCGCCGCTCGTAGCCGGGTTCTCGTTCCTTTCGGGCTACCTGGTGCGCAAGGTTGGCTCCCGGAAGAAGCTGCTCATCTGGTCAGCGGGCATCGGTCGCGCGGTCCTTCTGGTGCTGGTGCCGTTCCTGCTGCTGCAGATGAAGGTGGGTCTCCCGCTCTTCTTCGCAACAGTCGTCCTGTCGAGCCTGATAATGACAATCGCGGGCACGGTCTGGCAGTCGTGGATTTCCGACCTGGTGCCAGAGGAGAGGCGGGGCCGTTTTTTCGGCCTGCGCAACGCCATCCACGGCATCCTCGGCGTGACGGCCGCGTACCTGGCGGGTCGGGGAATGGACTGGCTCAAAGCACAGGGCCACGAGTCGGTCGGGTACGGTCTGGCGTTCGGCCTCGCGGCGCTCTTCGGGACGGTCTCGACTCTCTTGCTCTTCAAGCAGCCGGAACCGCACCTCGAACGTCGTCCCGCGCTGAGCCTGCGCCAGACATTTCTGGGCCCGCTGAAGGAGCCGCAGTTCAGGAAGCTCATCCTGTTCCTGGCAGTCTGGTTCCTGACCGGCACGCTCGCCTCGCCATTCTACCTCGTCCACATGATGAAGAACCTCCACTTCTCATTTGCCGCCATCGGCGTCTACTCGATGATTGGCGGCGCAATCGGCATGCTGTTCCAGCTGCTGTGGGGCAAGGCGATTGACCGGTTCGGTTCACGACCGGTCACGGTCCTTAGCTTCGCGCTGGTCGGCGTGATGCCGCTGCTCTGGCTCTTCGCCACGCCGTCGTTCAAACTGCCGGTCTGGGGCGACGCGTTGCTGAACGGTGTGGTCTGGACCGGCGGCAGCCTGGGACTCTGGAACCTGCTGCTGGACCTTGCCGACGACCCGTCGCATCGGGAGAGCTACTTCGCCATCTACAGCGCGGTAACCGGCCTTTGCGCGTTTGGCGCCGCGATGCTCTCCGGCGTCATCGCCCAGGCCCTGCACGGCTTCCGGCTCACGCTGTTCGGGTTCGAGTTCATCAACTACCACCTGCTGTTCCTCGCCGCCGGCCTGAGCCGTTTCGCCTGCCTGCCGCTGCTGCTGCGGGTCCACGAGCGCGGGTCCAAGTCGGTGCGGCACACGGTCCGGGCGGTAGGCGCCCTTGGGGTATGGCGAATCAACCGGGGCAGGGGTATGCTGCTCGATGCCCTGGGCTTCCGCTCGAGAGGCCAGTCTTGACAGCGGGGTGGCGGGAGTTACAATACAGTCAGACGAGGGCGTCGAGATGGCGGAGCACCCGGTTTCGCTGCCGCAGTCTTCTCGACACCAGCTTGTTTGGGTTCAGTCCAGACGGGAGATACGTATGATGAGTAGTCGTATCCGTGGACCTTGCAGTCGAGCCGTTGCCACCTACAATCTGGCCAGTGACCCGTGGCCGAGCAGCGTCGGATGCGGACATGATTACCCATACGGCTGGGCCAAGGACACCACACCATCGGCGTCGCTGTGGTCGATAGTGGCTGTTGACTCGGGGCCACGGTCTGCTTGGAAATCATGAGAGCCAGGCTCGCCGCTGCCTGCGCGTTTGCGGTCGTGCTGTTCGCCAGTTGCAGGGAACAGGATTTGCTTCGGGACATTCCGGCCCCAGAGACGATAGCT
>CAZVCQ010000169.1:0-6534 GCA_964626085.1 uncultured bacterium | reverse complement strand
CCCAAGAGCTGGCTCTACGTCGCGCTCAATGACTACCGCGTCGACCTGGGCGAAGGCCTGACTCTTGCCAGCCGGGTCGGAGCGGTGAAGCTCCGCTACCTGTTCTACTTCTAGGCCGAACGAGGACAGGGACAAATGGGACCTACGTGACCAATGCGTTTACGGAGAAGACGAGGCGGCCCGAAGGCCGCCTCGTTTGTTTTCAGCCCTTGGCTGCTATCTCTCTATCACGAGCTTCTGCGTGGCGGAGTAGCCGTCAGTCTCGACTCGGACCAGGTATACGCCGGCAGCCAGGTGCCGAGCGTTCAGGTCCGCGGCGCCGTTCTGCAGGAGCGGGTGCCAAGTCGCGACCGAGCGTCCGGAAGCATCGTACAGCCGGACCGTGGCCTGCTGCGAAACCGTCCTGCCCAAGTTGAGATGGACTAGGCCGCCCGCGAGCGGGTTCGGGCCAATCGCCATCCGCCACTGGCCAATCGCCGTTTGCTCGGCCAGGACGCCTTCGTGTGCGGGCTGCGGTGCATTCGCGGGCGCCAGCGCGTAGCGCCAGAGCTCGTCGGTCCGGTTGCCTTTGAGCGCGTAGAGTGTACCGTCGACGCTGACCATGCTGCCGCCGGCGTAGACCTTGCGCGTCTTGCCGGAGGCGGCCCGCCGCGGGAGCGAGTCGAACTCGAACCAGGCATCGGCGGCCGCATCGTAGCGCCAGAACTCGGTGGTGTTGCCGCCTTTGATCGCGTAGATGCTGCCCTCGAACCAGGCGGCACCACCGCCGGATCTCGATTTCCGGCTGCGGCCGGACCGGCCGACGAACGGCATGCCGTTGAGCCGCACGCCGCTCCAGGTGCCGGTCGGGATGTCATAGGCCCACAGCTCGTGGTACTTCGCTTTCTGAGCGTAGATGGTGTGGTCGCCGTCGTAGACGAGCCACGAGCCGTCGTACCACTTCCGGTGATAGCCGGCCGGGGCGGGCTCCATTGTCTCCCATTGCCAAGTTGCCACGTTGTAGCGGTAGAACTCACAGGTCGGGCCCTTGAGCAGGTAGACGAAAGCGCTGTCGCCGTTCTGGACGTACACGGCGCCTCCGGATTTCACCTTCCGGTGCGCGCCGGCCGGGATGCTGGCGAGTTGCAGCCAGGAGTCGGTCACGATGTCGTAGCGCCAGAAGCCCAGCGTGTTGTTGCCTTTGACCACGTAGATGTAACGCGAGCCGTCGGCCACGCCGCAGGCACCACGGCGCGGCATCTTGGCTTCAAACCCCTGGGGGATGGGCCGGAGCGCAGACCATTGGCCTTCGCTCACGTCGTAGGAATAGAAGTCGCCGGTCTTATACCCCTTCCCGGCATAGATGAGGCCGCTCGCGGCATCATACGCCAGCCAGGCGCCGTCCTTGACCGGCTTGTGCGAAGGCGCCTCCGGCATTGATTTCACTTCGATCCACTCCGAACGGGTCTTGAACCCGCGGGTGAGGACGTTGTTGTCGAGGTGGGTGTCGCCGGACAGGGCGGTGCTGCACTTGACCGTCCAGTCGCCGAGGAGCCGGAGCGTGCAGGCGGGGAAGGCGTTGACGAGCAGGTTGTTGCCGGGGTCGAGGTTCGCGATGCTGGTGCTCTCGGAGTAGCACAGGGCACCGTCCGGGTCGGTAATGAGCATCCAGACCTCGAATCCGACCGGGACGACGCCGTAGTTACGGATGGTCACGGCCGGGGTAACCACGTCGCGCGGCCCGTAGGTACCCACCGGTTTGTTGATGCCGACGACGCCGACGTCCTTTCTTGCCATTACCGTGACCGAGCCGGACAGGGTGTCGTTGCCGGCGTTCTGGTCGGCGGAGAGACGGGTCGAGCAGCGCACGGCGTGAGTGCCGCACGGCGACGCGGGCCAGGCGGCAAAGCTGACCTGAACCGAGTCGCCGGGCGCGAGGCTGGTGACGGTCTGAGTGTTGGTGTAGCCGGTGGCGATGAGCATCGTCACCGGGAACGTCACGACCGTGTTGCCGAAGTTGCGGATCCAGGCTTTGGGCGTGACGATGCTGCCCGAGTCGACCGTGTCGGCCGGGGCGGCAATAGCGGCCACCCCGACATTGGTCACCCGTACCGTCACACTAACGGACAGCGTGTCGTTATCTGGGTTCTGGTCGCTCGCGAGGCCGGTCGAGCAGCGCGCCGCATAAGTGCCGCGCGGGGCCGCGGTCCAGTTGCTGAACATGATCAGCGCGGAGTCGCCGGGGGCGAGGGCCGAAACGTTCCGGGTGTCGGAGTAGCCCGCGCCGATGCGCATCGTCACCGGGAATGATACGGCGACTGAGCCGTAGTTCATGACCCAGGAATTCGGCGTGATGGTTGCGCCGGAGTCAACCGTGCCGGCAGGAGCCACGATCATCTTGACTCCGACGTCATTGTTGCTGGCCGAGTCGACTTGGCAGGTATCCTCATCCGGCAGGTAGTTGGCCCGCGTGGCGGTGACGAACATGTCGCCGGGGGTCGTCGGATTGATGCTGATCGAGACCTGGCCGGAGGAGTTGGTGTAGTCGCGGGCATACACCTCGGTGTCCTTGGACAGGCAGACGAGCGCGTCCTCTACCGGGATGCTGTCTGCGGTCACGGTGACGGTGAACGTCTGGCTGCCCGGGCCGATTGGCTCGCTGAAGGCCGCGCTGAGCTGGCCGGGCACGTTCTCGTACATCAGGAGCAGGGGGTCGCCCAGCAGGTTGGTCTCGTAGTAGCACCAGCGCCAGACCCCCGAGGTCCTGGCCAGGTTGCGGTAGACTTCTTTCGACAGGGCGTTGGTGACGGCCATGGGCATCGTGTCGTGGTTGAAGAAGTAGTCGTAGAACCGGATGTCCAGCAGCTCGGACGGACCGGGTGGATGGATCCCGCCACCTGGGCCCCAGCCGTAGCGCGAGTTGAATATCACTCCGATGCTACCGCCACCGGCGCGGTTGTGCGCGGCCTCGGCGACGCAGTCCGAGTACTCGAAGTTGCCGGAGTAGCAGGCAATCGAGTTCATGAAGTTGACCTTGTCACCGTTGGTCTGGCCGTTGGCGAAGTTGGTGTTGTAGTAAGCACTCCCGCCGTCATAGATGCCGTACTCGTTGCCGTGGCCGACGAGATGGACGAACTGGAATCCGTTGTTGATTGAGTCGCGCACCGCAGTTGAGCTACCGGGGTCGTGGATAACGACGTCGGTCCAGCCGGGCGGGGTGATGGCGGCAATTGATTCACCTGACTGCCGGTAGTTGTACCCGGCCCAAAGCTGGGCGTCGGCCAAGAGCATACGACGCAGGTACGCAGTCGGTGGGTTCTTTTCGTGCGTCAGGACCTTGTTCACAAAGGTCTGGACCTGGGTTGAGTTGTCGACCGAGGTCCGGCCGACGTAGAGGTCGTAGTAGAAGTCAACGGTGTCGTCAACGGGTTCGCCGAAGATGTTGTCGTTGTCGTCGTCCCATGTGCCCTGGATGTCGCCGTAATAGAGGTCGCACGGGATGTTGCCGGTCTCGCCGCCGCAGTAGGCACGCGCCTGACGGCAGGGAACGACCGCATTGTCGCCGCCGAGGAGTACCCAGCGCAGGCCTTCGGTGTTGTAGTAGTCGATGATGAAGTTGCGGATCTTCTCCTGGGTGTCGCGGCCGGAGTAGTTTGCGGTTATCCAGGAGATCGTCCGAATCTCGGTCTTGAATCCCTTCCTTGTTCGCCAGTCGACCAGCGGCTGGAAATCGTTCGCCAGCGCGTCCGACGTGACAATGACATAGTCGATGTCACCGAAGTAGGCCAGCCGCGTGGACGGCGCATACTTGCCTACGTCCCCGGGATTGTACACAAGGGTCTGTACCGCCGGGCTGAAATCCGCAAGCTGACCCGCGGTCAGGAACTCACGCTGCGCCCGCGGATCAGGCTCGTACCGCACCGTGACCGCGAGCTCCCCGGCAATCGTCAGGACGCCGGAAGCGGGTTGGTACTGGAGTGGGTGGAGCGTAATCGTGACCAGCCGGAAACCGGACTTGATGCCGACCGGACTCGCCTCGGCGAACCGGCCCGGCCAGGCTGCATCCGAGCCGTATACCGCGGGGTCCGGAGACACAAAGGCAGGCAGAGTGGTCTGCGTGAAAGGCACCGGGGGCTGACCCGGTAGGACCTGCAGTCCTCGGCCTACCTCTATCGTTCCGCTTGCCCGGCAGTCCACGCCCGCTACCCGCATGCCTTGCGGAATTGCGAGCGTGAAACTCCACTGCGGGAGCAGCGGCTTTCCAGGCTCGGCCGTAACCAGTGTGGCAAGGCCGGCCGGGGAGAGGCCGTTGGCCGGCTGGACGAGCTGGAAATCACTGCCGTCGCGCGACGCGTCAGTCAGTGTGACGAGATTGGGGGGAAAACGGAAGCTGCCGGACCATGACGCCGCGATAGCGGCCGCCGACAGCGCGAACAGCATCAACACTGCGTGCTTTCTCACTTTACCTCCTCAGAAGGTTTAGTGCGACTCTTGGGCGCACCGGTTCTCTGCCGATCCCGGCTCTGCCCGGCTTTGACCTCGCGACCACGGTTGTCCTGACCCGACTCGCCTGGAAAGTGCGACCCGGGCAGACCCGTAACCAAGGAGGCCACCCTGTATTATATCATACCCGTCCACCCCTTGTCAAATGCTGCCTACGGTCAGCTGTGGTGCGACACTGGGCATGCTAATTACCGGTGTGGCGGCTACTTCAGGATGCGACTTCCTTGATGTAGAGCTGGGCCCGGGCCACGTAGTCGGTCACGTTGCGGCGGATGCGCTCGGTCTCCTCCGGCGTGAGCGGGCGTTTGACCACGGCCGGTACACCGGCAACCAATGAGCCATCCGGCACCACGAAACCCTCGCGTACGACCGCGCCGGCCGCGACGATGCAGTTGCTGCCGACCCGGGAACGGTTGAGCAGAATCGCGCCCATCCCGATGATGCAGTCATCGCCCACGGTCGCACCGTGGATGATGGCGCGGTGGCCGACCACGACCCGGTTGCCGATGACCGTTGGGGTGTCGTAGTCGACATGAACCATGGAAAGGTCCTGAACGTTCGTATCCTCGCCGATGGTTATCGGCGCCATGTCCCCACGCACGACCGTGTTGAACCAAACGCTGGCCCCGCGGCTGAGCGTGACCTGCCCGATGATGGTCGCGTTGGGGGCCACGTAGCAGGTCGGGTCAACCTGCGGGGTCCAATCCTGCAGCTTGACGATCACCTGCCGGCCTCCTTTGACCCGAGCTGCAGGAACCGACAGACGAGCACGTCCTTCGTCCTGCCCTGCACGGTTGCGGCCACGTAGACGTCGCCGCTGACCACGAGGTCAACACCGCCCGCGTTCGGCCCGGGTGAATATTGCTTTTCCCAGACCGATACCGCGTCCGGCTTGTACTGGAAGGCGAGGATCTGGCTCTTCCCGTCTGCTGAGAGCAGGCTGCCGGTTAGGTAGATGTCAGATTCCCTGGTGACGAAGATGCCCTTGCCGGTTGCCTGGGCCACAGTGCCGTATGCTAGCTTGCGGATGAGGTTGCCGTCAGGATCATACTCGATGATGACGCAGCGAGTCGAGTCGCCGACACGGGCGGTGCCGGTGGCGATGATGTTGCCGAAGCCGTCGAAGGCGATGTCACCCGGCTCGTCGCTACCGCCCGAGTCGTAGCGCCGGGTCCAGAGCGTATCGCCGTTCGGGGCGAGTTTGATGATGACGACATCCGGGTTGGCGGCGTTCTCGCCGTGCAGCCCAACTATCGCGAGGTTGTCCTTCGCGTCGCAGGCGACGCGGGCGGCAAGGTCATTGGGGCCGAGGTCGATGTTCTTCACCCAGACGGTCCGGCCGTCCTTTGCGTCGAGCAGGGCGATCATGTAGTCGGTGTTGGCGTCGGTTCCGGCCGCGCCGCAGACGGCAATTCGGTCATTTGAAACCGGGCAGGTGCCGGTGCCCCACGTCTTGTCTCCAAGGGAGAGTCCCTTCTGCCATGTGATTGACCCGTTGGCGGCATAGCGAACCACCAAGCAGATGTCTTTGTTCTCGGACCTGGAGCGGCCGGTAGCGAACAGGTGGCCGAGGTTGTCGGCCCATATGTCCTCGCACACGGCGAAGGGTGAGTCCTTGTAGGGGCGGGTCCAGAGTTCCTTGCCGGAGCTGTCCAGTTTGGCTACGAACCAGCCGGCGCGGTCGGGTGCGCCGGGCTTGGTGGAAACATAGCTCACATAGTAGTTGGTGCCGTCGGACGTGATCGCGGTCGCTACTTCGTTGCCGCCGGCGTCAATCGTCTTCTGCCAGACGACAGGGCCTACGCCGCACCCTGCCGACAGCAGCACGAACAGCGCAGCGGAAATACGGAGAATGTCGTTCATCGCGTGACTCCTTGTTTGGGGCGGGCCTTCGCTTGCGGGTTCACGAACTCATATTGCCACACGCAGGTGCAAAGTCAAACCCCGCCCCGTCTCGTCTGCCAGTCTGCACCTTGCATCCTACGTCCTGCATTCTGTTCCCCTAAACCCGACATTGAGTCACAGGATCGACTGGATTTCGCGCCCGACGGC
>CAZVCQ010000168.1:0-6566 GCA_964626085.1 uncultured bacterium | reverse complement strand
ACAGCCCGAAGAGCAGAACAGTGAAGTTCCATCGCAAACTCACCCTGAACCTCACTCTGGAACCTGCTGACCTAGGCTATCTGCCCGTAGGGCATCGCAGCAAAAAGTCGCGGGAGGTGATTGAGAACGATGTCCGGTCGGCTGTCGTGAACCCCGACGACGTCAGCCGATTCGCGCCGAAAGCGCAGTAACGACTAGGACCGCGAAAACACTGCGCGATCTGTGACCGCACGTCGTGTCCGTCGGGGTGCAGCAAAATCAGTGGGCGTCTAGGCTCAAACAAGAAATGAGAGGTGCTAGATGGCGGTTAACTGGGAAGCGGTCAAGAATGTCCTCCAACTGTTCACTATCGTACAGGCCGTAATAGCCGTGGCGACAGTGGCGGCTGCTGTCTTCGCGGGCTCGATGTACGGTCAGATAGAGAAGATGCGCAAGTCGATGGACGAGTGGTCCATCAAGTGGGATGAGCGAACGAGAGCCAAGTAGTCATACTGCGGCACCGGGGCGCTCGTGCCTGAAACCGGCTTGTGCGCGGCGGCCTGCCGCTTGACAGTGGATAAGAAACCTCGGGAGGTGGAGAGTTGAAGAACGACAAGCAGATACCTAGCGACGTAGTGGACGCAGTCGAACCGTCTTCCAGCGTGCACCTCAGTGCGGGACAGACACTGTTTCCGGTGCTCGTGCCGACAGTCGCGTTGCTGGCGTTGGCCTTGCTGCTATCGCTTCTGATTCACAGGACGGTTTCGTACGAATTGGTCGTCCCGCGTGACACGGTTGTGGCTGAGCCGTACCACTATTCAGTCACCAACACCTCGGCACAGAATGTGTTCAGACTCGGCTACGGCATAGTGGCTGAGGCCCATGTCCAGATCGAGAACATGGACGATGCCCCAGGGGCGTTTGGCGTGAACTTCACATTCACAACGCTGAACCGAGTGTTCGTTAAGTTCGCCAAAGTCTACGTCGTTCCCGGGGAGGCCAAGACAGCAACGGGAACGGCTGACGTGTCATTGGGTGAGGACTGGAAGTGGGAGTACGAGGTGGTTCCCCCAACGCGAAACGTGAAACACACCATCCCCGTCAGGGAGACACACTACCAGAGGCTGACGCTGTTCCGTTCGATCTTCGGACTCTGGCACCGGGATTAAGGGTAGGGGCCAAAGTCTCTCTACCCGACCGGGTGAGAATCGGGGGCGAATGCGGGACACTTCCCATATTTCTGAGCGATGTCAAGGCGCGGCATGACAAGATGGTCGAGTCCACGCGGAGAGTGATGAGCGATTAGTGATGAGCGATGAGTGATGAGTGCGGAGCGACGGGCGAGGAGCGGGCCAATGAGCGATGAGTACGGAACGACGAGTGACGAATGCGACGGCTTGCGGCCGGCGCGGGCCGCGGGATTTGACTTGGTTGGGGCAGGGCTTCATCAACCGGCCTCCGACGTCCCCGGCGGTTGACTTCCGCAAGCAGCCGCACTAGCATCAGGCTATGGACTACCGACTACTGTGCGTGTTTGCGCTCGCACTGTGGGGAGCCTGGGGCTTCCTGGCCAAGGTCGTTTCGAGCAGCGTCCCGCCGCAAGGCCTGGCATTCTGGAGCACGCTTGCCACGGTGGTGCCGGTTGCCGTGTTCGCGCTCACGGACAGCACCGGAAAGTGGACCCGGCCGAACTTGGTTGCAGTCGGGGCCGGGCTGGCCTATGGCCTCGCGCTGGTGTTCTTCTTCGTCGCGCTCCGGCGGGGTCCGGCATCAGTGGTCGTGCCGTTGTCCGGGATGTACATCCTGGTTCCAGCCGTGCTCGGATTCATCTTCCTCAAGGAGCCGCTCACCCTGCCGCACGTACTCGGCCTGACCTGCGCCGGTCTCGCGGTTCTCTTCCTCGGTTTCTAGTTCCGGCCCTAGAGCCGAGATAGGAGTTGGCCTCAAAGGCCCACGTCGGACGTTGCACCACAAAGTCACAAAGACACAAAGAGGGTCCGGACAGGGAATGTCCTTGTATGCTTGGCGTCTTGGCGGTTCAATATCGGATTCAGGGTCCGGCGCAGGATTTGACTTGGCCGGGGCAGAGCCTATCATCCTATCCGTGACTGCTGGCAAGTCGGTCTTGATGCGCCGGAGGCGCGTGCCGTGACTCGGGATATTTCCCGAGGCCGTGTGCCTCGGAGACCGGATGACACCAACGCAGTTCCCAGTTTGCAGTCTGCAGTTTGCAGTTCCCAGCCAATAACCCAACCTAGACAAGCGGCATGATTGACCGGCTTTGTGCCGGCAGTTTGCCGGCCAGCAATCGAAGAATAGGTCCAATAGGGCCTATAGGACCTATAGGACCTATGCAGGAGGAGGCATGATGCCGAAGCGATACGACTATACGGGCAAGGACGTTCAGGACGTTTATGACGGGCCGGGCGGCTTGCTGTGGGAAGCAGTGATGTCCGAGCAGATTCACTCGGGCAAGGATGAAGTGACCGACCGGATGGCAGCGGCAGTGGGCCTGAAGCCGGGCATGCACGTACTCGATGTATGTTCGGCCCTGGGTGCACCGGCGCGGCAGATCGCGAAGAAGTACGGGGTGAAGGTAACCGGTATCGACTTCACGAAGACCATGCTCACTAAGGCGAACGAGCGGACCAAGGCCGCGGGCCTCGATAACCTCGTTACGTTTGTGGACGGCAACGCGCTGGACATGCCGTTCAAGAAGGAGACCTTCGACGTAGTCTGGGGCCAGGAGGCGTGGTGCTATGTGACCGACAAGGACCGGCTGATGGCCGAGGCAGCGCGGGTTCTCAAACCGGGTGGCAAGATCATCTTCACCGACTGGGTCATCACCGGCAAGGTCGAGGAGCCGCTGCTCGCCAAGCTCTACGAATCGATGTCCTTCCCATACATGGAGACCCTGCAGGGCTGGGGCGACCTGATGAAGAAGTACGGGTTGAAGAACATCAAGGTCGAAGACCAGACCGAGGAGTATGCGAAGTGCTTCGATGACTACAAGAAGATGGTCGAGGTCGACCTGAAGCCGACCATCGTGAAGAACTTCGGCGACGACCTGTTCGGCTTCGCGACCGGGCTCGTGAACCTCTGGCGCGACGCGGCCCACGCGCACCAAGTCGGCCGCGGCTGGTACATGGCCGAGAAGTAGCGCGGGATAATCCTGAGCGCAACCAACTCAGCCGTTGCGGCGGCGGGAAAGGGATGGTTCCTGCCGCCGGCAGGCATGACAGGAGGAACATGGAGCTGACAGACAAAGACACGGTCAATATCGAGCGGGCGCGCGAAGTGGGCGTCCAGCGCGGGTATGTTCTCAATTCTGATACCAAGCGCGTCCGCAAGATCGCCAACCTCCTGGTCCAGAACGAGGAGCAGTTCGGCAAGTACTACTGCCCGTGCAAGCAGTCGCACCCACTGGACCCGGCCAAGGACCCGGTCTGTCCGTGCGAGGGTCTGGATGAGGAGGTGGCTCGGGACGGCCACTGCCACTGCTGGCTGTTCTTCAGAAAGCCGGCAGAAAAGGAAAAGAAACCCTGCGAGAACTGATAGGAGAGCTGTCTCTCCGGTTCGGAGAGCTTGGCCGCAAACAGCGAAAGGAATGCTGATGCAGATTCCAGAACAGGTGAAGGAAATGTTCGGCAAGGGCGTGCTGATTTACCTTGCCACCGTTGACGAGGACTGTGTGCCCAACGTCGTACCGATGTTGCAGTACTGGTGGTTCAACGAGGATACCATGGTCATCGGCGACCTGTACATGAAGACAACAAAAGCAAACGTCCAAGCCAGAAGCATGGCCTGCGTTTCTGCTTGCGGTGAAGGCGGGGCGGCGTACAAGCTGAAAGGTACGGCGACCTATGAGACAACGGGCCCGGCCTACAACTTCGCGAATGACCTCCTGCACAAGAACAAGCCGGACAGGAACTACAATGGCGTGGTTGTGTTCAAGGTGACCCAGGTCTACAACATCAAGTCCGGTCCGGACGCGGGCAAGCTAATGGCCAGGGCCTAGGCCGGGTAGGAGTCAGCAAGCGAGTGACGCCGCCCGTGCAAGCAGTTCCATCCGCTGGACCCGGCGAAGGACGTGTTATGTCCTTGCTCGACTTTGGAGGGCGAAGTCGCCAAAGGCGGATTCTGCTTCTGCCGGCTCTTCTTCAAACCCGGTGCCAGCGGCGCAGCGCTCAGCGCCGGGAACGGGAGTGCCCACGAGCCGGCCTATCAGTTTGGCCAGGCAGGAGGTGAGTCATGATTTTGGAGCCTGGGGGAAGACTTGCAGTCTCACCTCCAACACCACCTGCCTGGCCTTGGGTCTGCGCACATGTGGGTCGCACGAAGCGACGTCTGGCTTTCGGAATCCTGCTGGCCACCGGCGCTCTCGCGCTGGTGGTCGGTATCGTCAACAAGGACTGGGAGCGCATTCACCAGTTCAGTTCGCAGATATGACTGTCTTGCATGGGCCTGGTCTAGGCCCGTTCGTCAGCGCAGCGGGACACCGGTGCCTGTCACCGGGTCTGCCCGCGTTGTCCGTCAAACGTCAGAGAAACAGGAGGTCTGAATGAAGAGTCTGTCAGTACTCGTGCTGGTTCTGTTCGTCCCATTGACGCTGCAGGCCAGCCAGCGGGTGATGGTGATCGAGGACGTCACCGCGACGTGGTGCACGTACTGCCCAGGCGGCGCGCGCGGAATGGAGGAGCTCGATTTCCGTTCGTATGACTCGGTCGTGCCCATCGCGTACCACGCTTCGTCCAGCGACCCGTATTACACAACTAACTCGGCGGCCCGGTTGAGTTACTATGGGATAACCGGCTACCCGACCGTGGTGCTGGACGGCAGCAACAAGATCGTCGGCGGCCTGCACACCGGCACGGTGTACCCCACCTACCTCGCCTACTTCCGTACGCGCATGGGTGTGCCCAGTCCGTTGACCATTTCTCTGTTGACTACCTACGATACGACCGCGCGTACCGGTCATCTCACCATCAAGATCAACAACACCAGCGGCAGCTCGGTGAGCGGTCAACTCCATACGGTGCTGACCGAGAGCCACATCTACTACCCGTGGCAGGGGATGGACAGCCTGCACTACGTCGAGCGGACGATGTTGCCAAGCTCTTCCGGCGAGGCAATCACAGTAGCGGCCGGCGACTCCGTGATCAAGACCAGAGACTTCACCGTCGACGCGTCCTGGGTAGCGGGCCACTGCGACTTCGTGGTGTTTGTCCAGAACAACTCCTCCAAGGAGATGTACCAGGGCGCGCGCATCGCCGTCATCAACGTGCCCGAACTCATGTACTACGGCTATCAGTCGGCGAATCCGGTGCCGGGCAGCGACGTCGACCTGACCGTTGGTCTGCGGAACATGGGCACGGGCGAGGCGCAGAGCGTGAGTGCGACGCTGTCAACGTCGGACCCGTACATCACGGTTACGACGGCCAACGCCAACTTCGCGAACATCCCGGCTGCAGCGGTCGGCTACTCCAGCACCCCATTTCAGATTCACGTGGACGGAAGCTGCCCGAGCCCGCACCTAGCGACGATGAACCTCGATGTCACCGCGACCGGCGCGCCGACAGCTAGCCTTACCTTCCCGCTGAACGTGACCACGACCTATGGGTTCGCCGACAACATGGAGCACGGCATCGGCGAGTGGACGCACGAAGGGATACGAGACAACTGGCACCAGGCCGGGTACACCTTCCATTCGGATACCACAAGCTGGTACTGCGGCGTGGATGCCAGCCACCAGTACACCAACGAGAATGACTCTCGTCTCATGACGCCGTTCTTCACCATTGGCAGCGACACGACGCTGAATTTCTACGTATACTACGAGATGGGGAACGACATAGGGTATCTCGAGATAAGTAACGGCTCGGGGTTCTGGTGGCCGCTGATGAGCTACTTCGCCTCGAGCTACGGCTGGTATCAGGAGAGCATGAGCTTGGGCGCGTACAGCGGCCAGACCGTGCAGCTGCGCTACCGCTTCATCAGCAACTACAGCGGCACCGCCGAGGGCTGGTACATCGACGACGTCGAGGCCGGTGCCAAGCTCGGCGTGAGTGAAAACCTGACCCTCGTCGGCTGGCGTGTTTCGCCTTCCGCCAGTCCCGTCAGGACGTCGGCTCGTGTGAACTATCAGCTCCCAGTCGGAGTCACGGGTAGCCTAGCGGTGTACGACGTGGACGGGCGATTGGTGCAACAGCTGGGCCGCGGCCTGACCGGCAGCGGATACGTGTCCTGGAATCTCACCGACGCTGGTGGAAGCGTGGTTCGAGCCGGCACGTACTTCGTTCGTCTGGTATCGGATGGCGGCGGAGCCGTAAGCAAGCTCGTGGTGACTCGATAGGTGAAGTCACGTCGGTTGAGCCTCAAGCCCCGGGCCGCAGGCCTCGTGCTTGCGGCCTGGGGCTTGTGGCTGGCCGCTGCCGGCTGCTCCGAGGCCCCGGTGCTCGAGATAAGGCCGACCAATCGGGTCGTGCTGGCCGAGTACTTCACATGGATGCGGTGCGGCTACTGCCCCTACGCTTCCCGTGCGCTCGACAGCGTGGCCGCCGACTTTCAGGACAGCTTAGTGGTGATTG
>CAZVCQ010000167.1:0-6593 GCA_964626085.1 uncultured bacterium | reverse complement strand
CTAGGAGCCCGGCCGAAAAGTCTTGACAAGCGTCATATTCTATGTTAGTCTCAGGTCATCGACGAGCAGCTGGTAGATAGCCCGAGGCTTTCCGAGAGGAGGCGCATTGGTCGGACACGTTGATCCACAGCGTAATCTGTACACCTGTGACAACCAGTACCTGAAGTTCGTAGGCGAGGACACGTTTTACGGCTTTCTGGCCCGGCACCGGCCGGAGTTGTTCCGGGACGATGACTTTGTCTCGCTTTACATCCAGAACAATGGTCGGACGAGCGTGCCGCCGAGCATCCTGGCCAAGGCGCTGCTATTGCAGAGCCACGACCGGGTGAGCGACGCGGAGGCGGCGGAGCGGGCGCGGTTCGACATTCGCTGGAAGGTGGCGTTGAGCATCGGGATAGACGACCAGCCGTTTGTGAAGAGTACTTTGCAGGCCTTCCGTGCCCGGTTGCTGCTGCACGCGGCGGAGCGGGCGATCTTCCAGCGGTCGATAGATGCGGCTAAGGGGTCCGGGCTGCTCGCGAGCCGGAAGCTGAAGGTGGCATTGGACACGACGCCGATCTTCGGTAAGGGAGCGGTGAAGGATACCTACAACCTGTTGGCGGACGGCATCCGGCAGTTGGTGCGGGCGCTGGCACTTCTGTCCGGGCAGGCATCTGAGATCTGGGCGCGCCAGCATGACCTTTCCCGTTACTATGGTACAAGCATCAAGGGTGAGGCGGAAATCGACTGGGATAACGTGGCGGCGCGGCAGGCGTTTCTGGACGGGATTGTGGTGGACGCGGAACGGTTACTGGCGGTGGCCGAGCGGGTCCGAGCCGGGTATCCGCCGGACAGCGCGGAGTCGGGGCAGATTGATGAGGCGGCCGGGTTACTCAAGCAGTTGTTGGCACAGGACGTTGAGCGGACTACTGACGGCCGGGCGGCCTTGAAAGATGGTGTAGCGCCGGACCGGGTTCCTTCGGTTACCGACCCTGAGATGCGGCACGGGCGGAAGAGTGCGAGCCGGAAGTTCACCGGGCACAAGGGGGCGATAGCGGTAGATACGGAGAGTGGGGTGATAACGGCGGCGGACGTATTGGCAGGCAATGCCCCTGACAACACTGATGCGCTGGAGTTGGTGCAGGAGACGAGTCGGAACACGGGCTGTGAGGTAGCGAAGGTGATTGGCGATTGCGCCTACGGGGACGGTGCGACGCGACGGGCGTTCAAAGAACGAGGCTGTAAGCTGGTGGTCAAGGTGCCGCGCGGGGGGCGGCCGGGCTACTTTGCCAAAGGTGACTTCAAGATTGACCTGGAACACGACTGTGTGACCTGTCCGGCCGGGCAGACGACGACGGCATGGAAGCTGAAAAAGACACGTAGAGGGGTGCGGGGCGAGTGCGTGGCGGTGAAGCAGTTTGAGTTTGCGGCGGAGCAGTGTCGTGGCTGTGTCCATTATCGGCAATGCGTAAGCGGCAAACGTGGCAAAGGACGGAGTGTAACGCTGCATCCTGAGGAAGGACTGCTGCAGGAGGCGCGGGCCTATCAGGAGACTGCGGCATTTCGGGAAGACACGAAGCTGCGGCAGACAGTGGAGCACCGGCTGGCGCGGCTGGTGCAACTGGGGATACGTCAGGCGCGGTACTTCGGGCGGGCAAAAACCAAGTGGCAGTTGCTTCTGGCGGCGGCGGTGGCGAATCTGGTGCTGGTGGCTGCCTGGGAGTCAGCGACCGGGACTTCGTCTGGTCTTGGGGCTGCTTCCTTCGGTCTGCTGCTACAACTGACTTTCTTCCTGTTTCTCGTGCCGAATCTCATCGGCGAGGTGAAACGGCGAGAACACCTCGTCTTCACCGCGTCAGCTCGTGGTCGCGTGCCCCAGATGGCCGGTTTCCGGCCGGACTTCTAGACGGTCTGGGGGCCGAGGGGTGGGCGACAAGATTGTGCCTCGGACTATCCTCTGATACTACATATGGTGCCCAGCGCCGGCCCGGGATTCTGTGTCCCACAGCACACACCGGTGGGAAGACGGGGCTGTCCCGCGCCGATGCAGGCGCCGGGGACACATCCGCGACGCGTTCCTCGCGTCGCTCCGTAGACGTGTCCCCTCTTCCGAAGACCGCCCATGTCGGAACTTGCTCCCGTACGGACGGGTCAGTCTTCGATTACTACGATTGCCGTGGCGTAGTCGGGCAGGTGCGAGATGCTAGGTGAACCTTCCGGCCCGCGAGGATCTACCTCTGGCAATGCCATCTAGTGCCCGCCGCCGCGCGCGGAGACGGTCTTCGCGCTGACAACCGTCGCCGTGCAGCTCGAGGACCTGGTTCCAGACAAGACGCTTCCCTGTGAAGGATTCCTCACCCACTGAGCTCGCGTGCAACTTCGTGATGCCGTTCTCGACGAACGGGCTGAACCCCAAAACAAACGCGAAGCGCTCAGAGTCCGGGACGCTGGCGGCGAAGATACAGTCCTCATCCAGCCGAAACGTACGACTCTCCGCGAGCGCACTGTCTATCCACTTATAGCACGCGTATGTGCACGGTTCCATGCTCGATTCCGTTAGCTGGTACAGCAGTTCAGGTTGTCCAAGGTTCCGGACGTCGTAGACACCCAACAGACGATCGGGAGGGGTCACAAAAGAAGCGCACTCCAGCCCGAACCGACCTCTGTCGGTCCATAGCACCCGCAATGAGTCAGCACTCCACCGACACACGAAGAGCGCACTCGCGATGTCATGGGTGGACTCCGGCCTTTTCTCACCGGCCACAAGGATGACTTCCTCCAGCCCGTCGTGATTCACATCTCCGAACACGAAGTCCTCTATCCAGGCAGACGTCTTCGGGAGGGATGGGATAGCGACCAAGGCGAATGTAGAATCCAGCCACGTGAACTCCCAGAGTCGGCTTCCGCGCGCAACAAGGAATTCGGACAGGCCGTCATCGTCCATATCTCGTTCAAGCCACCTGGTAGCCACCTCCCATTCTCTGGGCACAACTGGCAAAGGTAGACTGCCGAGGCGCGCGTGTCCCGTGTCGGTCGTAGCGAACACGGCGAGAGACGTTTCATCCTCCCTGACTCGGTAAACGGGTCCGTCACGTGTCGGCGTCTTCGGTTGGATCTGTGGTGATTCATGCGTACTGCTGAGATCGTTGGGCCCGGGACCGGAGTAGATCAGATGGCTGCTACTGAGAGCAAGCGCGAGAGCCACCAGCCAGCCACGGAGCATGGTTCAGTATCCGCCGCTGCGGCGCGGCGTCAAGACAAGGAGGTTGTTGGCGGACTAGTCTGCGAGTACCACGATTGCCGTGGCGTAGTCAGACAGATGCGAGATGCCGAAGTCGCCCTCCGAGGACGCCTCCCGGCCGCGGGGCGCTACCAGATGACTTTGACGCCGTATTCCCGGAAGACCGGGTCGGATGAGACCAGCGACAGGCGCTCGGTTAGCGCCTGCGCTGCCAGCAGCCGGTCGAAGGGGTCGCGGTGGAGGAACGGGAGCTTCTCTACCGCTGCGGCATGGGGCCAGTCGATTGACAATATGCTGAACCCGTCAGCCAGCTTCTCGGCCACGTATTCCTCGACCGAGGCCGGCAGCACGAGCCGCCCGAGACTCGCCTTTATCGCCATCTCCCAGACACTGGCGGCGCTCAAGTAGAGTTCCGCGCCGCCAGCCTCAATGGCCCGACGGGCGCGTCGGCTTAGGCGCGGATCGCCGGTCACGAACCACAGGAACGCATGCGTGTCCAGCAGGAGCTTCATCTCAAACCCGGATTGAGGAGTTCACCACCGATGCACCAAGACACGAAGATGGATCCGGACGGCACCGCTCTGCGCCCGCGTGGCGAACTTGGCGTTCTTGGCGGTTCAACTACCGGGCTCATTTCGTGTACGGTTCCATCTCCGGCAGCGGTTCATCGAAGCCGGCTTTGACCGTCACCCGCCCCTTGTCACACCCGAATCGGGGTCGATGGCTCGCCCGCGTCAGCGGACGCAGTTCGGCGACCGGGCGCCCACGCTTGGAGATGCGGTATACCTGTCCCTGGCGGACCCTCTCCAGCAGTTCGGAGAGGTGCGTCTTGGCTTCAAAGGCGCCGACCGTCTTGGTCTTCATATTAACTAGTCTATTGAACTGGTTGGTCGAGTCAAACTCGGCGGCCGCCCGCGTTTGGCGGGGCTAGTCCTCGATGACCACGATTGCCGTAGCGTAGTCAGGCAGATGTGAGATGCTGAGGTGGACTTTCCTGCCGGCAAGTATCTGCTCGGCCCGGCCCGTGACCTTGATGGTCGGCCGGGTTCGTTCGTTGTCGCAGACGTCGATCTCGGTCCAACCGATTGCCCCGCGCAGCCCGGTTCCGAGCGCCTTGGAGAACGCCTCCTTGGCCGCGAACCGGCCCGCATAGGACGGGTACTTGTCACCCAGTGTCTCACAGAACCTGACCTCGGCGGGTGTGAAGATACGGTTGCGGAACCGCTCGGGGTAGCGCTCGAGCACAGTTCGCACGCGCGTGACATTCACAAGGTCGATTCCGATCCCGAAGATAGCCATCAGGAAAAGTGAGATGTCAGATGAGAGATGTTAGATGTAAGAAGTTTGGATTTCCGGCGAGGCCGGTAACGGCAGAAGGTGCGCTTCAGATGCGAGATGCTAGACGTCAGAGGCGGCACCTTTCGACTTGGCAGTCACGAGCGCCCTCACGAGAATGCTGACCAGTTCATCTGCTTCGGTGACCAGTGCGGACACGCTCTCGCCTGTCGCTAGTCTGGACCGTTCAACCAACGTGAGCCAGTAGTGTGCCTCGCGGAGTTCCTTGAGGACAATGTGCATCTTGTGGATGAAGTCGGCTCGGCTCTCAGCGCCTCTCGATTCCTGATAGTTGGCGCCGGCCGAACAAGCGGCGCGGAGAAGCTGATTCGCCAGATACCGGCCTGCGGCCGTACGCCCCATGCGGCTTGACAAGGCAAGTACCTCAGTGGCGAAGTCGAGCAGCCTGCCGCTGATTTCCTTGCCGGGCTTCTTGGCTTCTAACATCTTACTTCCTACATCTGGCTTCGGTTCTTTCCTGTCCGCACTTCCTACATCTCACATCTGACATCTTACTTCTTACATCGGTTCGCGGCCGTTCAGCTTCTCCACAATCGGTATCAGTTCCAGCACGTCGTTGACCTCAAAGTCGGCCCCGGAGACATTCGTGCCGAACTCGTCGCCGTACCGCGCGAACACCGTGTACATGCCGAGGGTCTTGGCCCCGATGATATCGCGTTCAGCCCAGTCGCCGACCATCACCGCCTCTTCCGGACGGACCTGCAGCAGCTCCAATGCCTTCCGGAACGGCTCGGGCGCCGGCTTGCGCACGCCGGTATCGTCGAAGGTCACTACCGTGTCGAAGAACATGTCGACGCCGAGTTGCACCAAACGCATCCAAACCTGCATCCGCGGCGCGTCCGACACCACGGCCAGCTTCAGGTGCATGTGGAACAGCCTGAGCAACGCGAGGCTGACGTGCGGGTATGACACAAGCGCGCCCTCCCGGGCGCGGCGGTAGGCGACGATACCCGCGGCCAGAACCCGGTAGTCGACATAGCCCAGGACTTCGTGCAGGAAGTCATCGAATACCTCCTGGTATTCGATACCCTTCTGCTCGTATATCTCAAATATCTTCTTGTGGGCCTGCTCCCGCGTAAGGTCGAGCCCGGCGTCAATCATCGCGCCGATCGCCGCGTCCACGCCGGCGTTCTTCCACTTCCTGAAGTCGACAAGCGTATTGTCGACGTCGAAGACGACAGCCCTAATCACGGAGTCAAACCCGAAGCACGAAGCCCGAAATCCGAATCAAGCTCGCATCCCCGAAATGGCAACCGTCGGACTTGTCGCTTGGGACCTGTGACATTCTGCCCTTCGGACTTGAATCGTCATTAGAGCTTCGGACTTCGGAATTGCCGCTTGAGTTTATCATATGTGGCCGCGAGGTGTTCGCTGATGACCTTGGTCTCGGATAGAAGCGGCATGAAGTTCACGTCGCCCTGCCAGCGCGGCACGATGTGGACGTGCAGATGCCCGACGACGCCTGCGCCTGCGACCCGGCCGAGATTCGCGCCGATATTGAAGCCATGCGGCTTGAGTCCCCGGCGAAGAACCGCCAGTGACTTCTGCACCAGCTTGAACAGCTCCGCGCTTTCAGTCGCGCTGAGGGTCTCGAGGTCCGCGGTGTGCCGGTTCGGTGCGACCATCACATGCCCGTTGTTGTAGGGAAATCGGTTCATCACGACAAAGGCATGCCGTCCGCGACGGAGTATCAAGTTCTGCCTGTCGTCTTTCGCCTTGAGCAGGTTGCAGAACAGGCAACCGCGCCGCCCCGTGGAATGCTGGTTGATGGCGCAGCGGATGTACTCGGCCCGCCACGGCGCCCATAGCGTCTTCACGGTCTGCACTTCGTCATTCGGAATTCGAACTTCGTCATTACCCGAACAGCCCCATCTGCGTTCCCGGCTCGGCGTCGCGAGCGGCCGGCGTCGGCGGGGCGCCGGGTAGAACCCGGATTACGCCGAACACTCCGTCGTAGCCCGCAGTCGCCTGCACCTCGCCCCGTCGCATCCGGTCGATGCCGAGCGCAATCCGGTCG
>CAZVCQ010000166.1:0-6648 GCA_964626085.1 uncultured bacterium | reverse complement strand
GGCGGCATAGTGCGAGTGGAATGCCTCGCCCCGCTGGCCCGCGGTCGAGGCGACGAGGATGATACGCCCGCCGCCGGACTTGCGCATCAGCGGCACCGCCTCGCGGCAGCAGTAGAACACGCCTCGGACGTTAAGGTCGAGCATCTCGGCGAGCTGCCGGTCGGTCATCTTCTCGATGGCCGCGCCCTTCCAGATCCCGGCGTTGGCGACGAGGATATCGAGCCTGCCCAGTTCGAGCTCCGCGGCCTCGAAGAGCAACTTCACGTCGGCGGATGCCGCCACATCCGCCTTGACCGCTACGGCCCGAGCACCGAGCTCCTCGCACTGCTTCGCGACGTCGATGGCCGCCCGCGCGTCACGCCGGTAGTTGACGGCCACGTCGGCACCGGCCCGCGCGAGCGCCAGCGCCGCAGCCCGGCCCAGTCCCCGGCTGCCGCCGGTAACCAGTGCAACGCGGCCCGTGAGGTCTATTCCGACCATCAGGCAGAACCTGCCGCTCGGTCCGGCAGCGCGGCGCAGAACCGCTCGACCTCTTCCTCGGTGTTGTAGAAGTGCGGGGCGATGCGCAACCGATTCTCGCGCAGGGAGCAGAGGAACCCCTGCTGCTTCAGCCGCGCGAAAAGCGCTGAGGCGTCAATGTCCGGCCGGCAAGCCGTGATGATGCCGGCGTGACGCTGCGGGTCCGCCGGGGTGATAATCTCGAAGCCCCTCTCCTCCAACCGCCGCCGCACCAGTTGCACCAGCATCTGCACTCGGTCGGCGACCTCGCTCATCCCCGCGTCGAGCAGAATACGCAGCGACTCGCGCAGGCCGTAGATACCGATGTAATTCTTGGTCCCTTCCTCGTACCGGCTCGCGCCCGGCTTCAGCGGCTTGCGTGTGTAGATGTCGTTGAAGTCGTCCCATTGCGCCGACAGCCAACCGAGGTTGGCCGGCTTCAGCCTGGGCAGGATCGCCGAGTTGACGTAGAGGACTCCGCTCCCCTGGGGACCGAGCAACCACTTGCCGCCGCCAGCGTAGGCGAAGTCGACACCGAGCTCCCCGAAGCTCTGGTTCACCGCACCCAGCCCCTGCATCACGTCGAGCAGAATGTGGATGGCGCGCGTGCGGCAGAACGTGGCAACCGCGCCTATTTCCACCCTCACGCCGGACAGGAAGTGGACCCAGTCAATCGCAATCGCCCGCGTATGCCGGTCCACGAGTCTGAATACGCACTCCGGTCCCTTGGCCAGTTCCGCGCTCGTCACGTGCCGCTTTTCGACGTGCGGCAGCAGGTAGTCGAACGGGTAGACGTTCACCGGGAACGCGTCCTGCATCACTATCATGTTGTCGCCATGCTGCCACTCGATTGAACCGATGGCGATAAGCGCGCCGGCCGACGCGTTCTTGACGAATGCGATCTCGTCGGTGCGCACGCCCATCAGCCGTGCCGCCAACTCGCGGCAGTTCTCGACCGCCGTCTCGGCTTCAGGATAGGGGACCTCGCCATATTCGCTGCACCGCTCGATATAGCCGTTCATCGCCTTGACAACAGTGGTTGCTAACGGCCCGTTTGAGGCGTGGTTCAGGTAGACGCAGCGGCGCGTGACCGGGAGCAGTCCCCGGAACGCGTTGAGTTGCGCGTCATTCACTGCTTGGAATTATGCCGGGCAAATCCGCCCTGGCAAGCCCTGCGGACGATCCCGGGCCTACCGCACGATTACGACCGGCACCGTACCCGCGCCGGCCGTTGAGACGTAGTACACTCCCGGTTGCAGGTGGCCAAGGTCGAGCGTAGCCTGCGAACCGCCTGCCGGCACGGCCATCCGCTCAACGAGCCTGCCGCAGACGTCGTGGACGCGGAGGTCGCGCTTGCCGAGTCCGGGCGGCAGAACGACCTGCAGCACGCCCCGGCTGGGCCGCGGTGCTGCCCGCAGGGAAGCTGCCTGAACGGGTTCGCGACTCTCGGCGATGCCGACGGTCAGGTCGGCCAGTTCGTGCAGGTACAACAGAACGCGTACGAAGTCCTGCGGTTCCTGCACCTCAGGAATCCAAACCGGCGGGTCCGAAAGGGTATAGACATGATTCATCGGGTTCATCAGGAAGTCGTTTACCCGGGTCCACTCGCTGATTCCTGCCCCGCCGTGCGCGACGGCGGTGGCGCTGTCGATCAACTGGATGGCGTGCCGGTTGTCCGGAATCCCCGGGTTGCTGTCAACCTGCGTCTGGACCCGCAGGTACGCGCAAGGCACCTGCTTCATGAACCGCGCCGCCTCTCGCTCCTGCCAGAACGCATCCGAGTCGGGCGGCACCGGCACAAACCCGCCTGAATCAAGACACGTCTGATACCGGTCAGCCGGCCCCTCGAAGTCCAGCAGGAACTTGACCCGCGGCTCGGCATAGCGCGCAATCATACCCGAGCCCATCGTGATGCCATACGACTGGGTGTAGACGCCCAGTCGGCTTGTATCCACGTAGTCCCGACTCGCGAGCAACGACAGGCAGGCGTGCATCCCGTCCTGGTGCACGTGCCCGTCGTAGTTCTCCGGGTAAGCGCTGCTCTGGCCCCGGCCGTCCGGGTCGAAGTGCAAGAACGCAAACCCGTCCGACGCGACATCGTCGGGCAGACTGTCCGCATCATACGCGCTGCCGAACCCGGTTCCGCCCGGTACGAATACCACCCCCGGCACGCGGTTGGCGGAATCGGCGTAGGCTGGCCGGTGAATGTGCACGTACAGGCTGCAGCCCGAAGTCGGGTTCACGACCCGCAGAGTCTCGACCACGACCTTCACCGTGTTGGGGTACTGCCAGACGATGTTGGCCGCCGGAGTCAATTCAATCACACGTGATTCCCCCTCTGAGACCAGCGTGTTGCCGTTGCCAAGTCTCACTGCCGTAAATGGCATGGACACGCCGGTCACCATCCAGACCATCGTTCCCGACGTGTTCACTTCGATGACCCGGTTGTTCCGGCTATCGGCAATCAGCGTATTGCCGTTGCCGAGCCGCTCGGCGCTGCGCGGCCATTTGAGGCCGGTCGCGTACTGCCAGACGATGTTGCCCGCCGAGTCGACCTCGATGACCCGGTCGTCGTTCGAGTCACTGATGAGCGTGTGGCCGTTCGCCAGCCGGTTGCCGTTGTGCGGGCCGGCGAGACCATAGTAGCCCCAGACTGTCAGACCCGCCGGCGTGACCTCGATGACCCGGTTGTTGTCCCTGGCGGTGATTAGCGTGTTGCCGTTGGCCAGCCGGTAGGCATCATTCGGCCAGAGAAGACCCGACGAATCGAGCCATACCCGGTCCCCGTACCGGTCTACCTCGATTATCTTGTTGTCCCCGGTCGACGACATCAGCATGTTGCCGTTCGCCAACCGGCGCACGGTGTGGATGTACGGCACATCGCACTTGAGGTACGCCCAAACCAGCCGTCCCAGGCTGTCCACCTCAAGCGCGCTCCCGGCCACGAAGTAGTTCCGGATATCGGCAATCAGCGTGTTGCCGTTGGGCAGGCGCTCGACACTGAGTGGGCGGGCCGGCACTGAGGCCGCCACGAGCGACGGGCTCGCCACCGCGACAATGAGGAAGGCAAGCAGCGATGTCCGGCGGCGATTCGGGAACGCGGCCACTATTCTGAGCATCGCCGAAGGCATCCCTGTATGGTAGTGCCAGTATGCCCCGGCGTCAAGCCTTCCGGATGGGTCTTACGTGAGACAACGGGGCCCTTCTGGCCAAGCAAAAGGAAATGACCAATGACCAAGCGCCGATTCCCGGTCAGCGACGAACCGGACAAGTCAGCATCCAGAATACAGAAACCGGAACGCCGAGGCTCCAAGCCTCAAGCACCGCGTGCCAATCCTCATGCCTGAACGACTCAAGCGTTCGCGCTTCGTCGTTTCTTGACTGGTAGTTGGGGTTTGGCACTTGAGGCCTCCCGGCTTGACTGGTCGTTCGTGCTCGGGAATTGGAGCTTCCCCAATCGCCGTCTGCCCGCGGCCGGGTGCTCGGGCTTGCGGTTCGGCTACCCAGCCCTGCTACTTCACCAGTTCGAGTGCCTCTTTCGCCCTGGTGAAGGACGGGTCGAGCTTGAGGACTTCCTGCCAGCGTGCACGGGCCTCGGCGAACTTGCCCTCGCGGTAGTCGCAGAACCCGAGATGGAACAATGCCTGCGCGTACGTCGGCCGTACCTTGAGCGCGCCTTCGTAGTAGTAACGGGCCTTGACGTAATCCCGCCGTGAAAAGGCGATGTTACCGAGGTCCTTCAACGCCTGAATCGCGTACGGGTCGCGGTCAAGTGCGGCCTGGTAGTAGACCTCAGCCGAGTCGAGCCGGCCGGCAGTAGCCAGAGCGCCTCCCAGCGCGATGTACCCATCGGCGTTGCGCGGATAGAGCCGCACCGCGGCCCGGGCCGCGCGTTCGGCACCGGCAAGGTCACCCCGATTCTGCAGCAGGAACGCTTCGAGCTTCAGGACGGTCGGCACGGAGTCGACATCGAGCGCCCGCTGCAGTTCGGCCAGTGCTTCGGCATCCTTGCCCTGATTGTGCAGCGCGACCGCGGCCGCGACGCGGTTCGCGTCCTCTTTAACCGGTTTCCCAGCGGCGGCGAAGTTGGCGTTGAACAGGAGGAAAGCGCCAAGCGCGATGGCGAGCCCGATGACGCGCTCGCGCTTCGCCGTACGTCCGATGAGTCCCGTCAGCCCCATGGCCCCGAAGACGGCGACGAACGGGATAATCGGCAGCCGGTAGCGGCTGCAGACAAAGAACACGATGAACGACAGCGAGTAGGCTGCGCCGAAGAGGTACAGCGGCAGCAACCGGAGCCATTGCCTGCGCCAGAGCCAGACCCCGGCCAGGGCGAGCGGCAGCAGTATGCCGAAAGGAAACTTGAGGAACCGGGAGATGAAGAACAGGTAGTTGATGAACGAGTAGCGCTTGACTGAATACAGGTCCTGTTCGTTGCTTACCTCAAAGCCCGAGAACCAGAGGAAGCTCTTGCGCGCCACCAACCCGAGCGCCTTTCCCGGCTGCTTGCGCCAGAACTCAAGACCCCTGGCCAGCCAGTACCGGTCAATCTCCGCGCCTTTGAGCGGCCTGCCTACGACCTCTTCGGCCAGCCGCCTCACGTCATCGAAGCCTCCCCACCAGTCGGCACGCGTTCCCGGAACAATCGCGGTCACGCCGTCCGACTCCGGCGAGTTGCCGATGTAGAAGTTGGTCCCTGCCTGCCACGCAATCGGGACGAACTGCCCGCTCACGACATAGTTGCGAATCGTAACCGGCAGGATGACCAGCGCCGCCGCGCCCCAGACGAACATGAGCCTTGTCCACACCGTGTGCCGTCCGGTCCTCTTCTGACCCATCTGTGTAATCTGCGTAATCTGTGGATCATCTCTCCGGCCTCGGTATTCGAGGAGCAGCCAGACCGGCAGCACCGCGAGGAATGCGAGCACGTTCGGCCGTGTTATCGCGGCGAGACCGAACGCGATTCCGGGCAGCCACCACTGCCGGTCGGTGTCCCGGCTGCGCAGCAGCAGCACGAACCCGAGCAGCACCAGGAAGGTCAGCAATCCTTCGAGGAGCAGCTCCGCGTCGTACCAGATGGTAATCGGATAGGCGGCCATCACGAAACCGGCGATGAGCGGAATCGCGGCGGAAGGATGAAAGCCGGACTCGGGGTTTGCCTGGGGCTTGACACTTCTGGTTTGGAGTCCCGCCATCAGACGACGGGCCAGGAGGTACACGAATCCGCAGGTCGCGCCGCCAATGAACGCCTGAACGACCCTTGCGAACATCAGGTTTGTGCCTGAGAGCTTGTACAACAGCCCAAGGAAGTATGGATAGAGCGGCGCGCGGAAGAAGGCGCCGGTGACGAACTCCCGGCCGGCGGCGATCGCGAGCGCCCACTGGTGATGGTAGAGCGCGTCCATGTAGGGCGAAAGGAAGACGGGGTCGTTGTGCTGCAGCTGCAGGACGTGAATCAACCGGAGGAGGAACCCAACTCCGGCGATGGCAAGAAACCAGGCCGCCGGCGTCGGAATCCCGAGGATACCCCGACGGGACAGTCCTCGGATTTCTTCGCCGGCAAGTCGCAGTCCGGCCTTGCGGTTCGCGCGCACTTGTATAAGTATCTTAGAGAAGAGAAATCAGGTCAAGCTGCATGGACACCCCTAATCCCGATATTGAAGGCCACGAAGGCACAAAGTCGAATGAAACGGAACCCTGGTCCTCCGCACCCATTAGTTGCGTGTCCTGCTTTCGTGGCCTCAATGTCGGTTCTGGGGCTTGACGCCGAATCCGACATTGAACAACAGAGCGCACCGAGACAACTGAGGGGACGGGCCGGACACCCGGCTTCAACCACTCTGCGTCCTCCGTGATTATATCCACATCGGTTCCGGGGCCTGATTCGGTGAAGACTGGGATGAGTCGCCCAGACAACGAGTGCCGCGCGGATGTGCCCGGCCCGCGCCGGACGGCGCCGCCAGTACGCACGGGTCCGGCCGACCACGCCCACAACTGACGGCTAGGTCTGAAAGCTCGACCACCAGCCTCTGCGTTGTGCCAGTGTGGTGCAAGCGAAATACCTTGTCAACGCAGCAGGACAGGCCGGTGAGGGTTGAACGAAGTGAAGAATCGTCGGCTCCGAAGACTCTTCGCCTTGCGGCTCAGAGA
>CAZVCQ010000165.1:0-6737 GCA_964626085.1 uncultured bacterium | reverse complement strand
GTGCAGTGCTCGCACTCGCCCTTGGCCGCGACCTCGACCTCGGCCCGGTCGTTCTTGGTGTTGACTACTTTGCCGGTCTCTCGCATAAGGTTGGTTCGGAAACGGCTATCAGTCTACGCGCACCGCCGGTCGGGTCAAACCCGACCGGCCAGCAACCAGCGCAAGCTCAAGCACCGGAGCTTCCGCTTTTCCGAGAGAATGCGGTTCTCCAGTGTACGTCATGGGGCACCGGCAGAGCTTACGCACGAGACCGGCTGCAGGTCAAAGCACCCGCACCGGAACTGCACCGTTCACTTGGGCGCTGAGCGCCGCGTTCAGCCGCAGATTCAGCGCGCGGTTCAAGGCCGGACTCAACTCGCGGCTGAACGCGTAAGTCAGGCCGGAACTCGCTGCGCGACTCGCCGCGCGATTGATTGCCGGATTGAGCGTGGCGTTGAGGCCCCGACTGACCGCGGCGTTGAGTTCCCCGGTCTAGGCGCAATTGGCGGCCCCACTGAGCCCGGAAGTCATCGCGCAACTGACCGGCGAGCTAAGTCCTTGATTGACCGCCACATTGATGACGGCGGTGAAGGCGGCCTTGAACCCCGGAGTCACCCCCGGATTGACCCCCTCGTTGCCGGTGCAAGTGCCGGGCAAGACAGATGTCCGTGGTTCGCACCCGCGTTCCGTTTCAGCCGCAGGGGCGGGCTTGCGCCCGCCCCTGCACTGCATTCTACCTGCTGTGTTCTACCTTCTCCCTACTGCCTATCTCGTCACAACCGCCTTCTGCACCGACCGGAAGCCCGGTGTCTCGAGACGGCACAAGTAGACTCCATACGGCACCTGCTTGCCTTCGGTGTCGCGCGCATCCCAGCTCACCGAGAAGGTACCCGGCTTCTGGAATCCGCTCGCCAGCGTCCGCACTGTCCGGCCTGCAACGTCGCACACTTGCAGACTGACATTGCCTACGGCCCGTAGCTCGTAGCTGATTCGGACGTTGTTCTTGAACGGGTTCGGCCAGACTGACAGCTCACGGCCAATGGCGGTTCGCTCCCTGCTCTCGCCAATCCCAGCCGCGACCGACACCTTGTGGACCACGACCGGATTCCTCGTGGCCACGCCTTCAGAGGGGAGACCATTGCCTGCGAAGTACCCGGCCTGCTGGTCGATCACGTACGATACGCGGAAGGTATCGTCACCGAAGTAGTCGATGGCCGACGGAAACCGGCAACTCCACGACCCTTGGTCCGTGAGTCTCACGCTCGGATGCCAGCTCGCACCGTTGTTGCCGCTATCCTGCGCAAAGAAGATGTCCGCGCGCAGACGGGAGGTGGTCGTCTCGACGTTTGCCGAATCGAACTGCTCCCAGGCGACGTAGAGACCGCCGGTCCGGTCTTCGCCGATGCTCGGACGGCAGGCGTACGTCGAGACGATGCTGAGTGACCCTTTCATGTTGGCCGGGTCGCAGCCCGCGACGTGGATTCGACTCCACTCCGGTGAATTGTCCGGGCAGTAGTGCCATATCTGCGACGGCACAACACGGGCGGTATCGCGCACCACCGGCAGCAGATTCGCCACGATGTGGAACCGGTCGTGCCGGTCGTAGAAGGGAAAGAGCGACATGATCCCGAAGCCGGTCAGCGTGTCTCCGCCGTAGGCCTCAGGAGGAGCCAGCTCTGCGGGGTTATCCCAGGTCCTGCCGCCGTCGGTGCTTTGCATCTGGTATGCCGCACCAGGGATCGCGTTCAGTTCCCATACCAGCGAGACCCTGTCCGACACCTTTGAGGCAGCGATGTTCTGTGAGAACGACCAAGGGTTGGGTGGAATTCCGGTCAGCGGAGCGGACCAGTGCGGCCAGCTATCCGGCGCGATACGGCAGTAGCGCAGGGAGCAGACCTGCGAGGTATACGGCAGGACGTGGACCGCGCCATTCCGGCCCACTGCGATCGGTGGGTATGCGCAGGCAGTGAGCGTCGTGTCCGAGTAGTTGCCCGACACTCCCTTGGCAACCCAAGGCCTCGCTGCGCCGCCGAAGACGGCGTGACTACTGATGTACGGAGTTCCGCCCGTGTCAACGTCGATGCTGCCGTAGCTCGCCCGCCTCGGAAAGACGTTCACCCCCCGCGACATGAAGTCCGTCGAGTCCGAGTGGACCCACTTCTGCAGAGCTCGGTCGTAGTAGTTGAAGCGCATGTTCCGGTCAGGAAAGTAGATCGTCGTGTCGGCGGTGTACATCCAGACGACGTAGATTCCGCGGCTGGCCGAATTGGCAAGCATCCGCCAGGGTGGTCCGTTAACCTGATGGTCGTAGGTCGTGCCGCCGACAGTGTCGACCACACCGATTGTGATGCCGGACTGCGTACTCGGTGCCGGCGGCCCGGTCGAAATCGCAGCGCCTGAGGACACCGGACGCAAGTCAGGCGGGGCACTTATGGTTCCGGGCCACTGAGCGCTGACTGCCGACAAGCAGCAGCAAATGGCCAACAGCACGGCCAGGGGTCGTACGGCCCGTATGTGTGAAGTGATGCGGTCAAGTGACATACTGCACCTCCCGACTGAGACAGAGCCTAATTCTACCTGGCGCCGGTAGGACCCGCGAGGCGGATCCTTGACTTCCGCCGCGGTCGGCGTCGCTGCTGTAAGTGTAGGCCGCCCCGGCGCGAAGTCAACGACTGACCGCATAGAGGCGGGGCGGGCTTTCAGGGTGAGGTCATAATCAGACAGTCGGCGGCGGTTTGGGAGCGGCGTCGGCCGCGGCCTTCGCCTTGGCCCTGCGCTTCCACTGCTGGATGCGCATGCTCAGGTACAGAATGCCGCCCGACACCGCGAGGAAGACGATCCCAACTGCCAGAATCAACCCGCCCCACTTGAACCAGCCGTGCCAGCGCAACGGCTGGTAGTTGTTGGTGAGTAGAATGTACAGGCCGGTACCGGTTGTGACCAGCAGGAACGGCACCAGCGTGAACCCGACAATCAGATGCAGCTTCCTGAGTCCAATCATGTCGTCTCCTCTCTCCTCTCAGCATTCCGGATGTCGAAACAGATGCCACGAAGACACGAAAACCACGAAGAAGATGAGTGCAGAGGAACCGTGCTTCGTTTCATCCGACTTCGTGCTTTCGTGGCTCTCTACCCCGGGATCTGGGCTGCGGTTTCTTCGCTGCGATAGTGGTTGAAGAACGCGACCTGCTCGAGCGGCAGCCTCTCGGGTCGGTGGGTTTCGTCGTGTATCTGCTTCTCGCTCATTACTGGGTTGATCGCGTCCGCGTGCTTGCCGACGTTCACGAGCGTTATCACCTGCATCGAATCCGGAATGCCCAGTACCGCCCGCACGGCCTTGGGGCTGTACCCGGCAATCGGGTGTGCCACAAGCCCCAGCTCAGTCGCCCGCAGGATAAGGAACGCGGTCGCAAGCCCGGTGTCAAACAAGTAGTATTCGCGGTCGTGGATGAGGCAGTCCGACTCCTTCTCGGCACAGACCGCCACCACCATCGAGTCTGCGTGGCACCACACGTTACCCTTGCTGAAGACCGCCTTCATCTTCTCGAGCATTGCCGGCTCCCACACGAACACGAACCGCGCCGGCTGGTTGTTGTTGCACGAAGGCGCCAGCTGAGCGCACCGCGCGAGGTCCCGCACCAGTTCCTCGGTGATCGGCGCAGGCGCCAGCGAACGATACGCCCGCCGCGTGTTGATTGCCTCAATCACATCCATGCTGACTCCTCTTCGCTCGTCCTCATGCACCCTTCCGTGTTTTGCGTTTTGACCTTTGGCTTCTGCCTTCTGACTTGGTTCTGCCTATACCGTCATCGTCTTGGCCTTCACGCCCTTGATCTTGTTCAGGTCGGCCTTTAAAGCCGCAATCTCCTTCTTCGTGCCGCACAGGTGGAGCAGCACCAGTCCGTCGTCAGCACAGACGTTGCCCGTTTCATGCAGGCCCACGCGCAGGCTGATGATGCACCCGTGCTTGGTGAGCGCCTGCTGTATTTTCACCGCCTCCGCAATCCGCTTGCTGATACTCACCGCCATGATTGTCTTGCAGTTCATCTCACAGACTCCCTTCTTCATTCGTCATTCGTGCTTCGTCATTCGTCATTACCTCTGCCGCGACTTCCTGCGGCAGAGGTAGATGTCTGCCTCCAGCATCGTGCTATTCTGCCCGCCGGTGTAGTAGTGATGCACGAAATACAGGTTCCCGGCATCGTCGAGTGTCGGCTCGCCCGCGAACTGCACGACAATCTGCTCCGGGTCCTGCCAGTTCCCGGCCGAGTCGGCCAGTGAACGGTAGACGCAGGGTCCCATGATAGTATCGCACCAGCCGGTGTACCAGAGCTCCCGCATGTCGCTCGAAACGAAAGGTTGGGACTGACTGAGGCTGTCGTTGATGTTCGCGCCGAGCCGCACCGGCGCGTCCCAGCCGGTCGCGTTCCGCTCCATCCTCCACAGGTCGTAGCCGACCCAGAGCGAATCCCTGGTCTCGGCGGTACCGAAGTACATCGTCCGATGGTCGCTGGTCAGATGGAACTCACCGATGTTGTACTCTACGTTCAGTTGGGTGCCCGCGTTGCGCCAGTCGATCCACTCGCCGTTCCTCCGCACCGCCGTGAAGACATCGATGTCGCCAAGCATGTCCCTGCTGCGAATCGAGGCGAACCAGAGCGTGTCCCCGACCAGTTGCGCGCAGCCGTCGAGCGCGACGTCGTCGCTTAGGACTACGCGGACCGGTTCGGTCCAGTTCCCTCCCTCAAGCCGGGAGTACCAAATGCCCGTCACGCTGTCCAGAACCTGCCGTTCCGCCGGCACGCGCACGTCGGGTGTGAAGAAGAAATAGAACTCCTGTCCGTTCGGAGTGATGAAAGGCGAGTCCTCTCCGCCGGCGGAGTTCACCGGGCCGGGCATCGGCACCGGTTGCTCGAAATCGGACGACACGAGAATCGGCGGAAGTGGATCGGTCGCGGGCGTGCCCTTCACCGCGTCGGCAGGGATCTTCGAGTACCGGTCCTCAAGAAACGGCCACGGCTTCTGACAGCCGATGAGGCAAGCGAGAATTACCGAGCAAATGACGACTGGGCGCAGGCACTTCACATAAACCTCCTTCTGGCTCTTTCCAGGGGCCGGGCGCGGCAGGAAGTGGCTCTGACTCAACTCGGGTTGATTATCCCGCGTCCGGACAGAGGGTCAAGCGTGGCCGATAGTCCGTGACCAGCGACAATCCATGCTGACCCTCAACCGACCCAAGAGGAGTCAAGATGCAGCACCGGTTGCGGAACGCCCGCCGGCCGTCTCCGCCGTAGACTCAGGGCCTGCGGTGAGCACGCCTGCCACGCAGGAAGATGAATCAAGGCAAATGCCCGCCGCGCCGAACCGGCGCAGCCAGCTCACTTGTGTCTTGGACTACTGCCCGAACGAAAGCTAGGCGGTCAACTTCACGCCGAGCTTGCGAAACCCGCGCCGGCCGGATGGCGTGATGTGGAACTCGCGGCCGGATCGCTTCAGCCAGCCCTGCTCGACCAGCGCCGCGGCCAGGAGCGACCCGAGGTGAGAGCCGATGTGCGCGTAGAACATGCCGGCGTGCCGCTCTACACAGGCGTTGACCTGCTTGCGCGCGCCGGAATCCAGTTCATCCACCGGAACTCCCAGCGCGGACATCTCCCGACGCCCTTTTACCGTCACCCGCAACTCGCCGTTGTCGGCGCGGACCCAGGCTTTGCGGACCAGGGCGTCGTAGAGGCTCTCGCCGAGCGCACCGCCGATGTGGTCATAACAGACTGCAGCCAATTTCCGCGGACCAACTTTGCTCATTGTGCCAGCCCCTTCGCTATTTCGATTGCATGGGTTGCGACTCCGGCCGGGTCAGGACCAACCAGGAAGAAAAGCGGCTCCTTGCCCCAGCCCCGCGACTCGTAGAAGACCGGCGGCACCCTGCCGCTGGTCGTGACCAAATGCTCCACCTTCCACGGAATCGAACCCTTGTCCTTGCCGATCAGCTCCTTGGGCTCGACCGTCCGGTCGATACTGCCGAATGCCAGACCCTTGGTGGCGCAGTAGTCCTGCACATACTTGGATATGGCCTCATTCCAGCGGAAGTTGAGCCCGGCGCGGATGGACGGGTCGTGTCGGCGCGTCTCAATCACCAGCCGCGCCATGTGGTCGGAGACTCCTGCTCGAATCGGTCCCGACGCCTTTGGCATCCCGGCAACGACTGTTATCCTGCCGTCAACTCCGAGGATCTGGTCCGGACCTTCCGCGCCATCAGGCGCATACACGATGTTCACCCGCACCTCGGGCACCAGCGCGCTGAACTCCCGGCACCCTTCAAGCATCGCCACCGCCTCGGCGAGTCCCCGTTCCTCATTTGTCATTTGGCCTTTGTCCTTTGGACTTGCGCCTTGATGGCGCCAAAGTACGCCGCCCAGAACGGATCGACCACCGGGTGCACGAGCTTCGTCTCCCGGCCGTCCTCGACGAGCACCATCCCCTTGCGTGTGACCTCGCCGATTGCCGCGCACGGTATATGTCTCCGTCGCAGGGCGTCAAGCACCTTGCCGGTCTTATTGGGCCGGCACATCACGATGAGCGTGCCCTCGCTGATTGACTTGTAGGGGTCGATGCCGTACAGGTCGCAGATTTCCCGGACGCAAGGCATCATCGGTATCGCCTCTTTGACGACCCGCACGCCGAATCCCCCGGCCTGGGCCATCTCGTACAAGCCGCCCCAGAGCCCGCACTCGGTCGCGTCGTGCATCGCGGTCACGCCC
>CAZVCQ010000164.1:0-6739 GCA_964626085.1 uncultured bacterium | reverse complement strand
CCGGTCGCGGCCGGCAGGGCCCGGCCGTGCAGCGTGTGGAACGTATCGCAGTCCACGTAACCGGAAATCCGCGACGAACAGCCGATGCCGGACACCACGCACAGTTCATCCTGGCTGACGCCGGTCTCGATGAGTGCCCGGACGACCGTGTTCATCGCGGTGCCGATGCCGCAGCCCGGACACAGAATGTGTGGAAAACGCTCATCAACCCGGAAGTAGTCCAGGAACCGGTCCACCGCCTCCGGCTCGGCCAACCTGACGGGTTCAGGGGTTCCGGGGTTCTGGGGTTCTGGCCTGGGAGTCTGCGTCATCTGCGCAATCTGCGGATACCCTTTCCGCCATTCGTCATTCGGGCTTCAATCGTCATTCGGACTTCGAACTTCGTCATTTCCTGAGAGTGCCTCGATAATCTCTTCCGGTGTCAACATCTCTCCGTCGTAGCGCTGGACCGACACGACCGGCACATGCCGGCTCACACTCCGTTCAATCGTGCGGCTCAACTGCCCCTGGTTCATCTCCGGAACGATGACGCGGCGCGCGCTTTTCATCAGGGCTATCATCCGCTCCATCGGAAACGGCCATATCATCCGCAACCTGAGGATGCCGACCCTGCGCCCAGTCTTCTGCTCGAACTGCCGCTTCGCCTCCATTGCGGAGCGGGCCGCGCTCCCGTAGCACACAATCACCGTCTCCGAACCCAGGTCCTCGTAGGTCAGGTCCCAGAGCCAGTTCCGGTTGTCGTCGATCTTATTCCGCAGGCGGTCCATGTTCCACTTGATAATCTCCGGGTCATCGGTCGGAAACCCGTCCTTCCGGTGGGTCAGGCCGGTCAGATGTACCCGGTAGCCCTCTCCGAAGCTGGCTATGCAGGCATCGTAGTTGTTGCTGTCGTCGTAGTGATAGTAGTCCTGTCTCGGTACCTTGGGCTTGCCCGACTTCCAGAGCTCCAACTCCGCGGGCAAGTCAACGGCCTCGCGCATGTGCCCGACAACCTCATCCATCAACACTATGACCGGTATCCTGAGCCGCTCGGACAGATTCACGGCCTCAACCGTCAGGTCAAAGCACTCGCGCACGTCCCAGGGACACAGCGCGACTATCGGGTGGTCGCCGTGCGTGCCGTGCCGCGCCTGCATGACGTCGGCCTGCGATGTGCGCGTCGGCGTACCGGTTGCCGGGCCACCACGCATCACGTTGACGATGATGCACGGCAACTCGGACATGATTGAGTAACCGAGGCCCTCCTGCATCAGGGAGAAACCCGGCCCCGAAGTCGCGGTCATCGCCTTCACCCCGGCCGCGGTCGCGCCGTTCATGCAGCAGATTGAGGCAATCTCATCCTCCATCTGGATGAACGTTCCGCCGATGCGTGGCAACTCGCGGGCGAGGTACTCGGCAATCTCGGTCGAAGGAGTAATCGGGTATCCGGCAAAGAACCGCACCCCGGCCCGAACCGCTCCGACCGCACACGCCTCGTTGCCTGACAGCAGTTGCATTACGATGCTCTACGCTTCACGCCCAACGCCTGATGCGCGACCCGTTCAACTCGCCGCGCCCCCGTCATTCCGAGCTTATCGAGGAATCTCTCCTTCCGACGCGGTGTGGCTTCGCCACCGTCGGGACGAGCGCTCAGGGCATACTTCTGACTTCTCGCTTCTAGCATCTAGCTTCTGACTTCTGACTTCGTCCCATCCTCGGCCAAACTGCCTTCTGCCTTCGTCTCACTCGATCCCTTTATCTCTCGATCCCTCGATCCCTTCTGCACAAAGATAGCCATATCCGGGCACCGCAACTCACACATCCGGCACGCGATGCACTTCTCCGGGTGCGCGACCACGATCTTGAACCGGTCGTCGAGGTCGAGCGTGCCGGTCGGGCAGAACTCAAGGCATATCCGGCAGCCCTTGCAGAACTGGCGGATGATGGTGTGCCGATGCCCCTTGGGCCCGACCGACGAAATCGGCTCCTGCCTCAGGAATTTCTTCACGTG
The DNA here is from genome assembly GCA_964626085.1 of uncultured bacterium. Lineage (GTDB taxonomy): Bacteria > Hydrothermota > Tepidihabitantia > Tepidihabitantales > Tepidihabitantaceae > UBA2258. Next base: position 4,749 of record CAZVCQ010000164.1, on the reverse strand, counting down.
GGATTCTGCAGTGAGCCACGCGCGGCTGAACTCGCTTGGGTTTTCATTGGCTTCAGGGAGGCTATTCTACAGAGGCGAATCGCAGCGTCAACCATTGGAGACACACGACCAACCAGGCTCAAGCGCAAGCTCCGGTCAGCCACAGCTTGACCCTATTCGAATCCTTCTTCGAAGGCTATCCTCCAGGCAGTCTCGGGTCCGTTGCCACAACGGAAGGGCTGCGCTCGGCCCGCGCCCGACCACTACATGTAGATTCCTGACTAGGCGTGACCGCTGTTCGCCTTGAGCCCTGAGCCGTCGGCCGCAGAAGCCCGGTCGTGCAGTGCGCACTGCGAGCTGCAACCTACGAACCGCAGCGTGGGAACTCGGGCACCCATTGCCTTCGTGCGCGGCTTGACTTCCGGCGCGGGCCGCAGACAATGCTTCCGTGAGCGTCGCCACCCGGACGGTCCTTTTCACCATCGGCTACGTCGCGGCCGGACTGATTGCCGTCGTCGCCGTGGGCATGCTCACCTACGGCCGGCAATTCCTCAACTTCCCCGAGCCGCTGCTCTCGCTCCTTCTCCTCGGACTGATGGGCGCGCTCATCTACGCGTCGGTACAGGTGGATGTGCCCGGATTCGCGGTCCCGGTGACAGCGCTGGCGTTCGTGGCCCGGGTGGCCCTCACCCCCCGCTCGTACTCGCACACGGCCGCGGCCATCTACACCCTGCTGATGGGAGTCGCCCTGCTGGCTGCGGCCTACGCCCAGAAGTCGCTTGCCCTCAAATTCGGTCGGTTCATCAGCATGGGGCTGATAGTCGCAGCCGGCTACGCGCTGATGACACTGCTCTTCATTGGCATCTGGAACATCTCCGCCGGCCTCGGCACGGTCTTGAGTCAGGCCTTTCTCGGCGCGAAACTCGGCGTCGGGATGGGGCTCGGGTTCGAACTGATTGACCTCATCGGCCCGCGTCCTGAACACCTCTTCCTCCCTCCCCCTGAACCCGACATTGAACCGCCGAACTCGCAGGAATAGCCAAGGTCGTGGATTAGACTCCGGCCCTCACCCGCTCGGTGTTCTCCGTGGTTGATTTTGGCTCGGTCCTCGGCTCCCCCTTCTTCGCTTGACAACGATGGGGCCGGAACTTAGACTACACCCGTCAGGGTTCACTATAAGGTGAGACACGCAGTCAGAGCGCCGGGCGGAGAACGGCTCGGCCCGGACTTTGATGCCCACAGATGATCTCAGGGTCCTGCGGGCACATCGCTCAGACTGCAGCACCTCTCACGGCACTGGTTGGCAAAACGGGCTCGCATGCCCGGAAAGGTCAACGTGTAGTTGTGGGTCCGCATTTGACGTGTTTCTTACGCTGCGCATCGCCGCAGCTATTCGTGCCCCGCTCGTACCAGGACAAATACTCGCGCATACCCGCGGCCGCGCCCGGCGCCGCCGCTCCTCCGGACCGGCAGCAAAGGAGGTAGCAAGTTGACGAAGAAGAAGACAACCGAAGAATACGAATCACCGCAGGCAATACACCTGACCGACAAAGACCGTGCATTCGGCCAATGTACGGACGGCAGCACGGAGCTGGGCGAGCACGGCTACCGTGTCTATGGCTCCGATGGCGTCTGCGTCACGGGCAAAGACGCCAATGGTGGCTGCTATGCGGGAATCGGCGGCTGCACACAGGGCTCCGACGTCTTCCAATAAAGGAGGCAAGTGATGCCAAAGAAGGTGATGGTTCTGTTCGCGGTCGTCGGACTGCTCGCTCTCGCCTTTGCCGCGCCGCCCGCCGGTTCGGTGACTCCGACCAAGGGAATCGATAGACAGCACCTCGACCGGGACAGCATCCGGATGCTCCGTGCCAGGGAGAAGGGTGTGACCCCGCCACATGGGATCGACGCCAACAAAGTCATCCGACAGGTGCGCTCTGTCCGGAAACACGGGCCGCCACGGCCGCTCTACCCCGACCCGTTCACCGGCTCGGAGTTCATGCCTTCGCCCACCATCGTTGGCAAGAGCCCGAACAACCAGGAGGTTTCCGGAGTCGCCTTTGACGGCGTCAACTATCTTGTGGTCTGGCGGGACAGCCGCAACGGCTCCGAAGACATCTGCGGCGCTCGGGTCAATGCCGAGGACGGCACCCTGCTCGACCCGGCCGGATTCGTGATTTCGACCAATACGCCGAGCGTTGACCAGTACGTTCCTTCGGTCGCGTTCGGCGGCACGAACTACCTTGTGGTCTGGGCGGACCACACCAGCGGCTACCGTATCTGCGGCGCGCTGGTCAACAGGGACGGCGAGGTTACAAACCTGAGCCACCGGATATCGGACGCAAGCGACGTCCAGTACAACCCTACCGTCGCGTCCAACGGCACCGACTACCTTGTTGCCTGGGAGGACTGGGGCGACTACGCCATCTACGGCGCGCTGGTGGAAAGGGACGGCGACATCAAGGAAGCCGACATCCCGATCTCAGACGACTACCCGGGGGAAGGGCCGTCGGTCGCGTCCGATGGAGACAACTACCTCGTTGTCTGGCATGACTGGTTGTATTCCTACGGCGCGCCGGTTGACAAGTATGGCAATCCCGGAACCGACTTTCCGATTGGAACCGACGACTATGACCACTACTCTCCCTCGGTAGCATCCGACGGCACCGACTACCTTGTGGTCTGGTGTGACTACCGCCACGACTCATACAACGGCGATATCTACGCCGCGGGGGTGAGGGCCTCGGACTGGGAGGTCCTGAACGACACCGGCTTCAAGATCTATACCGTAAGCAACGATGACCAGTGGCCGGCCAAGGTCGCGTACGACGGCACCGAATACCTTGTCGTCTGGCAGAACTGGGGCAACGGCGAAATCGACGGCTGCTACGTAACCCCTGACTCAGAGGTCGGCGTCGATTTCACTGCCATTCCGCCCCAGGCTGGCGACGCCTGGTACCCCGCCGTCGCCTGCGGCACCGGCACGGCACTGGTCACGTGCGACGCCTCGACCGATGTGGTCGACGGCACAGACTACGGCTCCACGGCTCGCATCTGGGCTCGGCGCCAGGCTCAGGCCCAGCCGGCAACAGACGTTCGCGTCGACGCCATCCTGTGCCCGGTCGGCTCCTTTCTCATGCCAAGCTGGCTGATACAACCCAAGGCGACGGTCACGAACTGCGGCACCGAAGCGACCGCCCCCTTCCAGGTCAGGTTCATCGTTGACGGCGTCTATTCGGCCCGCTCGGACGTACCGTCACTGGCCGCGGATGAAACGTACGATGTCACATTCGAGGCTCTCGTCCTTGACTACGGCACGTTCACGGCCCGGTGCTCGACGTTGCTGAGCGGCGACGAGCGTCCCGGCAATGACAAACGGACCGCGATCTTCCAGGGCTGCCACTTCGTCCAGTACGTTGACATTGCCGATGACCTCGACCTCGGCAACAACTGGGACCAGGGCGAACCGGACGACGAGTTCTGGGTCCCTGCGCGCATGGATGATGACGTCTGGGGTGACGACCTGAACGGAGAGTACGAGAACAGCGATGACTCCTACCTGACCTCGCCCACCTACGAGGCAACCGCGAACAACCCGTCGATTGCGTTCCAGCACAACGTCAGCACCGAGACCTACTTCGACGGCGGCAACTTCGAGTACAACATCGAGGACGGGGGCTGGACTTCGGCCACGCCCGCTGCGGGGCTTCAATACTACGACTACGTCTCCGCCCTGACGGCGCCGGGTTGGTCCGGCTGGAAGGACGACCAGTCAGGCTGGAGACAGTCGGTGTTCACGATTCCGGCAACGGACGGACAGACGTTCGAAGTCCGCTGGCACTTCAAATCAGACGGGTCGGTCCCAGCCTACGGCTGGCTCATCGACGAGGTCGCCGGAATCGACTGCGACCTGTACACTGGCAAGCTGGGAGCCGCGGGAGTCATCGACACGATGACGGTCTGGCCCAACCCGGTCCGCCGCTCCGGACAGGTCAGCTACTGCCTGCGCAAAGCCGGCAACGTCACCGTCAAACTCTACGACGCGACCGGCCGGCTGGCTTCGCAACTCGCGAGCGGGTTTGCCAAACGGGGAATGAACACCGCGACGCTGGATGCGAGCAAGCTCGCGCGCGGCGTGTACTTTGTGAAACTCGAAAGCGAGAGCGACACCAGAACAACCAAAGTCATCATCGAATAAGCCTGGCGGCTAGTCCGAACCACCCAGTGCGGGCGGGGTCCGGTAACGGAACCCCGCCCGCAGTGCAGACCGAGCCGTTACGGCGCGACCGGCGCGCCGACGTTGAAGACGTCGGTGCGGATGACATGGGTTTTGCGCGGGGCGCGATTGTGTCTCGCGAAGTGCCTCACATTGTTCGTCAGAAAGTGGCGGCAAAGGTATCGTCGACTGTGTCACGGACTGTGTCGTCAACTGCGTCGGTCACTGAATAGCGCACTGCGTCGCAAACTACGTGAGCAATTGCATGCGGCGTTGTATGACGCATTGCTCGCGAAGTTGTTCGAGACATTGTTCGAGAGAACGTTCGGGTCATCGTCCGAGTCATTTTCCCGGTAAGCGTACCGGTGATTGTGCGGGTCAGTGTGTCGGGCGCTGTGTCGGCGAAGGCTACCCCCTAGGCGGTCTCCGGGCCGCTCCCCCCACGGGAGAATTGTGGCACTTCCACCTGTTCACACAATACTTTGTGGTCACCGGACATTGTCCCAACCGGTTCCGCTTGTCGCCCATGGCTGCCCGACGCGCGCGGATCGCTGCCC
>CAZVCQ010000163.1:0-6755 GCA_964626085.1 uncultured bacterium | reverse complement strand
TGGCGATGATTACGAACAGGACCATGCCGGTGGCGAAGAGCGCGGCCTGGTGGTCGCCCGAGGCGTAGCCCATTTCGAGCGCAATGTTGGAGGTGAGGGTACGGACCGGCTGGAGCAGGGATGTGGGCATGGTCAGCGCGTTGCCCGCGACCATGATGACGGCCATGGTCTCGCCGATGGCCCGGCCCATGCCGAGGATGAACGCGGCGATGATGCCGGAGCGAGCCGCGGGCAGCTGCACGCGGTAGAGAGTCTGCCAGCGGGTGGCGCCCAGGGCGAGCGATCCCTCCTTGTACAGCGGGGGCACCGCGTTGAGCGCGTCGAGACTGATGGCAATAACGGTCGGCAGAATCATGATTCCGAGGATGATGGCCGAAGCGAGTACGCTGAACCCGGGACCGCCGAACGTCCGGCGTATGAACGGGATGAGCACGACCACGCCGATGAAGCCGTAGACCACGGAAGGGATGCCGGCCAGCAGTTCAACCATCGGCTTCAGAATGCGGACGCTCCAGCGCGGGGCGAACTCGGCCAGGAACATCGCGCAGGAAAGGCCGAGAGTCGCGCCGATGACGACCGCCAGCAGCGTGACTTCGAGCGAGCCGACGATCATCGGCAGGATTCCGAAGCTGCCTTTGCTCGGCGCCCAATTGGTGGAGGCGATGAAGTTCCAGACGCCGACTTTGGCGACCAGCGGTACGCCCTCGCGGAAGATGAGGTAGGCGATGAGGAATATCATCACTACCGCCGAGAACGCCACCAGCAGCAGGCCTCGCTCGATCAGCTTTTCGCGCATAGGAAAGAGGTCAAGGGGTCCAGGATTCCAGGATTCAAAGGGCGGAACCGGACGGCTGCGGCGCTCATCGTTCAGCGCTCATCGTTCATCACTTTATGCGCGTGAGTCCTTCTTCGACCAGCGCGGTCTGGCCGGAGTCGCTGAGGACGTAGTCGATGAAAGCCTTGGCAGTGCCGGTGGCTTCGCCGTTGGTGAGGAACAGGAACTCGCGTACAACCGGGTACCGGCCGCTGCGGACGGTGGTCTCGGTCGGCGCGAGGCCGCCCATGAGGATTGCGGCGACGCGCTCGTCCACCAGGCCGGAGGAGATGTAGCCGATCGCCGCCGGGTCGGAGGCAACGATCTCGCGCACCGCGCCATTGGAGTCCTGCACCAGCGCGTCGGCGGCGAACGCGGTCGGGTTCGTCTTGCCGTTCTCGTCCTTCGGCATGCCGGCGGCCATCACTTTCTCCTCGAAACTCGCGCGCGTGCCCGAACCTTCCTCGCGCGTGATGGAAGTGATGCGCCGGTTCGGGCCGCCAACTTCACGCCAGTTCCGGATGCGACCGGCGAAGATGTCACGTGCCTGCTCCATGGTCAGCTCGCGCACAGGGTTATGCCGGTTGACAATCAGGGCGATAGCGTCAAGCGCGATGGGGATTTCGACCAGGATTTTCTCTTCGGGAGTGAGTTCGCGCGAGGACATGCCGATGGCACAGATGCGGCTCGTCACCGCGCGGATGCCGGCGCTCGAACCGCCGCCCTGCACGCTGATTTTGGCCTCCGGGTGGACGCGCATGTAGAGCTCGGCAAGGCGTTCAGCAAACGGCTCGACCGACGTGGAGCCGGCCAGCGTGATAGCCGCCTTGTTCCCTCGTGAGCAGCCTGAACCGAGCAAGACTGCCCCAAGCAGTGCCGGCAGGATGAGGAGCGAGCGCAATGGGTTGTGGTTCATAGGCTGGTTGCCTTCAGCCGAAGAGAAGTATCCCAGGGCCTGACTTGCGCAGTATAAGGATACGGTTAAGACTGTGTTAAGAAGTAAACAGGGCTTACGCGAAAGCCTCGGTGACACGATGACTTATGCTTGACAGCGCGACGTGCATTTCTATAATCGCACGTGCATCCGTCCGGATCGGTCCGGCAGCGGCTGGGCCTCCAGATTCTCTTCGATTTCTCAAGCATCATCGACGCCATCGGCTTCTGCTCCGACAACGGCCTCGCGGTGCTCGAGATCAACCTTGGCAACATCGAGTTCCAGCGCCAACTGGCCGACGTCCGCGAGCGCCGGCGGATTCGAGCCGCCGCGCTCCGGCACGGGGTGGCCCTGGCAATCCACGCGATTGACGGGCCATCTTTCTTTATACCCAGCAAGACCGTGCGCGCGGCCGGGGTCAGGCAGCTCAAGCAGGAACTCGACTGGGCGCGGGGCATCGGCGCGCGGAACGTCGTCATGCACCTCGGGTTCGACATGAACTTCGGCATGGCAAGGGATCAAGGGATCAAGGGATCGAGAGATCGAGTGGCGGGCCGAGGACGCTACACTCACCAGGAGTTTCCCGAGTACTACTCCAGGGTGATTGCCGAATCGCTGGCCGAACTGAAGGCATACGCGCGCGGAAGGACGCGGCTCTGTGTCGAGAACGTGGGCGGGTTTCGGTACGGGCTGACCCCGCCGATTCTCAGCCGGCTCCTCGGTGGCAATCTTGGCCTTTGTCTCGATGTCGGACATGTCAACGTGCAGCGGCCGGAGCAGCGTGCGCGCGAGCTTGCGTTCTTCCGCAAGCACCGGCGGAGCATTTTTCACAGCCACGTCCACGACAATTCCGGGCTGCGCGACGAGCACTCCGCCCTGGGCCGGGGCCGGATTGACTTCCTGCCGTTCTTTCGCCTGCTTGAGAAGACCGACGCGCTCGTGGTCTTCGAGGTCAGGCCGAAGGAGTCGGCACTCGAAAGCCTCCGCTACTTCGAGAAAGAGATTGAACCGCACCTCTCGAGGAAGTGACCAGTTGCCAATGACCAATGGCCAATCAATGACCAAAACCCGACTCAGGAACCGGGATAGGACTTCACCACCAAGACACAAAGACACAAAGGTAGGTCCAGCCGGAGGTGCTCAGTGTCCGCTTGGCGCTCTTGGCGGTTGTACTCCGGTGTCTGGTCACCAAAGACCGATCCGGAAGACCGAAGCAGTGAAGTGGTACCAGGAGCAGAGTTGGCTATGAGTAAGACATCACGACTCGAACAGCTCGAGCAGGAGTGCCACACGCGAGGCGTTAAGCTCATCTACGACGACCTGCGCAGCGAAGGCGGGCTGTGCCGGTTGCGCGGGTCTTTCTACCTGATTCTCAACCGGCGGCTGGCAGCCGAAACCAAGGCCCGCATCATCGTCGATGCATTGGCGCGGGTCCCGGAGCATGCGCGGGACATGACCGAAACCCGTCCTGCGGTTTCGGATCGTGTCCCAAGCGCCGCCGAAGCCCAACCGGTCGTCGTTGACTATCCGGAGCCGGTGTACGAAGAACCCGAAGTCGGGGTTCCGGTCACCGCCGGAGTTTCGGACAGCCAGAGCTAATCCCCGGATTGGAGACACAGCGGCGGGCTTGCGCCCGCCGCGTTCTTGGAGTGCGGGAGCGAGAGCTCCCGCCTTTCCGTTTCGTGGACAGTCGGTGCGCGGATTCCTCTTGACTTCGGTCGAATTCACAGGCACAATGCGGCGTGGTAAGACGCACCGACTCAGTGCCCGGCGGCAGCCCGCCTGCACCGGAATCGGAAGCGTGTAAATTGGAAGTGTCCCTCATTTCCCCAAGTCAATCGTCAGATAGGTCCGAGCTTCGGAGGGGCGGGGTTTCCCGCCCCTCCGAAGCTGGAGCGCTGATAAGGAGAAACGAGTGAATTGCAGTCTGCTTCTGATGGTCACAGTCTTCATGGCACCCGGTTGGCCGAACGTCCGCGTTGACCATCAGAACTTGCCTACCCACATCTGCCACAATTGCGCGATTGCCGTCGGCCCGGGCGCGCCGTCGAGTCCACCGCTTTACGTCGTATTCCAGGACGATTCGTGCACGATGGGCGTTCGCGCCGACATCTGGTTTCAGAAGTCCACCGATGCCGGCAGAACCTGGCTGGCGGAGGACCTGCTGATTAGGCGAGGGAACCGCTACGCGTGCTATCCTGACATCACGACCGATTCCGACGGCAATGTCTTCATCATTTATCTTGAAGCCGACACGGCGGGCGCTGACCGAGTCTTCTGTGTCCATTCAAGTGACGGCGGGACAACGTGGTCCTTGCCGGCCGAGGTTGATGATAGCCTTGATGCAACGATCGGCGGTGCAAAGATCGCCGCAGACTCGGCCGGCAACCTCTTGTGCGCCTGGAATGATTGGCGGACGGGAAGTAGTCACATCTGGTCATCGGTATCAACAGATGGGGGAGCGACGTGGGGCCGGAACGTGCAAGTGGACGACGACACGACGAACTATGACTGCTACCCCCGGGACGCCTTTGTCCAACCGGGAACTAACCATTACCTTGTGGCCGTCGGGGCGCCCCGTTGGTTCGGAGGCCACATCATACCCTGCGCCTTCCTGTATCGTTCGACCGACCGCGGCCAGACCTTCCAGCCCGGAGTCCAGCTCGACACGTTCAACTGGGCCGCCTGGACCCCTCACGTCGTCGCCGACCGGGACCACATCATCTGCGACTACTTTGGCAGCACAGGGTTCAGCTCGCCGTTGTTCGCCGAGTCCCGCACGTTCTACACGCAGCGCGACACATGGGGCGCACCTCATTCGGTCACCAATCTCGATTCTCTCCATGAGCTATACTTAAGCGGTCCACTTGCCCTTTCGGGCGACGGCCGCGTCCACACGGCGTTGATTGTCACTGACACGATTAACTGGTGCTACCACGTGTACTACACGTCGTCGTCGGACCATGGCGTGTCGTGGACCGACCTCGAACTCGTTGATGAGGACACGACCCTCAGCAGCGGCTACCCGGACATCGGAGCCGACTCATCCGGACACGCCTACGTGGTCTGGCCGCATGGGGAGGCCGGGCAGCCCCGGATATGGTTCGCGACGAACAATCCGCAAGCCGTTGCCGAACAGCCGGCGCAGTACCCCATAGGGGCGCAGCCATCCGCAACCGTCGTCCGCGGCGTGCTCGTGCTCGATGGGCTTGGGACACGATCCGAATTGCCCGAGCGCAATTCGGTCATGTCCCGCGCCACGCTGCTCGACATCAGCGGGCGGAAGGTGATGGACCTGCATCCGGGCGCGAACGACGTGCGGGCGCTGGCGCCGGGGGTGTATTTTGTGGAAGAGGGGCTAGGGACTAGGGGTCAGGGGTTAGGGAGAATCCGGAAGGTCGTGGTGACGAGGTAGCAAGAAGAGGCTAAGGCTGAGGCTAAGGTAGAGGCGCAGAAGACGGAATGGGCGTCTTGGGGCGTGCGTGAGCCCGCCCCAAGCTCATTGGAGCCAGGCCAAGGGGTGCCAATTCTAGGGAAAACATTTCACACGTTTGCCGGGTAGTGGCGAGGTGTTCTCGTCCGGGAAACGGAAACCGCGAGTTCAATCGGAGCCGTCACCTGACCCGCACGCCCGCGTCGGTGTCTTGCTCACGTATCTCATGGCACATTAGCATTTAGCGCGCATCCCCGGTTCTGCCGCGACTAGTTTGGGGGGCATGCCCCGGGCTTACCCCGGAATAGTCCCCGGGGTCGTCTGTGCTGTTCTCCCCGAACACTTCCGGCAGGTCCTGCGGAAAGCCCCTTTCGGTGTTCTCCCCGCGTTTTACCGAACACCCAAGGCAGCAGCTATCCGTGCGAACGCCGCTCAGATTTCCCGCTCGGCCGCCGGCCAAGCCGAAGCAGGATGGGCCGCATGGATGAGTGACGCCGGGAGACGGAAGACACGCTACAGGTCGCTCCGGGCGATGGCTCACGCAGCCACAAAATTGGGACGCTACGCATTCTGACTCTTTGCTGACCTAAGTGCCAGCGGTATGGCGCGTTACGCGCAAGAGAGGGCCCGAATCGACACTTCGGGAGTCGCCTTGGGAACCGTTCCCGGAACGGTTCCCGGGGTGGTTCGGACCGTGGTTCTGGACGCGACTTGGGGCGCGAATCTGGCCGCGAAGTCCATGGCGACTCGGTTTGCGGTTGGCGAATCCAATTCCATGGCGACTTGCCAGTCGAGTCGCAGGGCGATTGGTGAAGTCTCTGCCGAGGGGACTTGCCAGGCCTCTTGCAGGGCCTCTCGTGGTTTGACTTGCGGGCCGGTTTCCGACGTGGTTTGCACGGTGACTCGTGGTGCGACTTGCGCGGCGAGTCGCGAATACCGCTCGCCGCTACAGGCTATTGAACTCTTCCACGCTCAGTCCCATCTCACGGACAATCGCGCGGAGGGTCAAAGGCATTTCAGATTGCAGATTGGTGGACCGGAAATGCGACGAGCTTAGGCATGTACCGGGCGCCGGTACACGTTCACTCCGCCGTAGCGAACCCGCCTCAGCTTCAGGGCCGCGACTTTGCGGCGGGCTTCCAGGCAGCTCTCGATGGCGTCTATCGCGTTGCGATAGGCCTCTTCAAGCGTCTTGCCGGATGCGACGCAACCGCGAATCGCCGGCACCGTGGCGGTGAAGATACCGTCTTCATCCTGGAAGTAATTGATGTCGAATTCCTGGTAGCCTTTCATCGCGACTAGTATACGACGCTGCTGCCCGGTGGTCAAAGGTCGCGAGAGCGGGAGTGTGGCTCCCGCTCTCAGAGGTTTGGGCCGCCCTCGGGCAGGGCTGCCTGCCGGTCAGATCTTGATGAAGGTGCTGCCTTTTGCCTTGCAGATTGGGCACTGGTCGGGTGCCGAATCGTACACGGTGTTGCCGCAGACGGGGCAGACGTAGACTTCGCGTTTGGGCAGGTCTTTGCCCGACTCAAGCGCCTTGAGCGCTTCGGAGTAGAGGTCGTGATGGATCTTCT
>CAZVCQ010000162.1:0-6770 GCA_964626085.1 uncultured bacterium | reverse complement strand
GACGCAGATTCCTCTCGACCACCTCCGCAATCTCGGCGGTGATTCGGTTCACACGTTCGTCCATTCTCAACTCCTCTCAGGTTTGAACGCGGCCCGGTGGTGGTCCGCCCGGAAACCAGCGCGTTCCATTTCGGCTACCGCAGACATCACGGTCTGCATCCATGCGTACAGCATAGTCGAACTGCCGGTCACACGCAACCGGCTGCATGCGGCTCGCTTCGGACCATCAGCCGTCGGCCGCAAGCCGTCGGCCGGTATCATCGTCTCGACCAGGCTCACCATCCAAGGCTGAGCCCTTCGGCCAATCTGCAATCTACAATCTGCAATCTGAAATGCCGCTGTGCCGCGCCTTGACATCGCTCGGGAATAGGTGACTGTCCCTCATTCTCCCTGCCGGTGTCTATCCCTCTCAGTCCGTTTTCACCATCTTCCGCGTAGCCGTGAACTCGCCGGCCTCGAACCGGCAGGAGTTCGTCCCGCTGCCCGCTCCGCACCTGTGGCCGAGAGCCGACGGCCGTCAGCTCGTCTCTCCGACGCCCACGCAAACTGCATGCTCACCTGATACAGAGAATCCGGAGGTGCCCCGAATTCTGCCTGGACTTTGAACGACAGCCCATCCGTCGCGGCGGTTCTGCGCCAGAGGACGGGCCCTTCACTCACCGCCAAGGACGCCCGGACGTGCCCCCGGAGTCCCCGTCGCGCTATCTGTAGTAGACCTTGACGTAGGGTCTGATGCTGGACTGCGCCTCACGGGAAGCAAATGCGCAGTCAACAGGCCCCCACTCGGCAAATAGGCACATACCGCAGTTGGCTGTCCCGTGGTGCCACGCATTCACGTCCCAAGTCACGTCGAAGTCCACCCAACGTCGTGGCCCCTGAGCCGTACACACTGAATGGGAGCCTACGGTGAGGCTCGGTGAATTTTCCCGGGAGATGCTGTGCTCGCTCCAACTCTCCGTTAGCATTCCTGCCTGGATCAAACCAGGGGAATCACTCTGGACGTCGTACCAAAGGTAAACTCGCGCCGAGTCAATCGTGTCACCGGGTGGGATGGATGACAGGTCAAACTGGAAATATCCCAGTTGTTGGCTCACCGCTTCGCCGCCAACGTACAGATGGCTCGAGTCGCCGAAGTTCGTGGTTGGGAGCGTCTCGCACGTGAAGGCATCCTGTGTGAAGCTCAGCGTGGCAACTTTGAAGACGCTGCTAAGCTTGGCGTCGTATTCATAATCATAGTTCGCGATGTATATGCTTGCGGCAAGCGTGTCATAGCCAGGTAGTGAGAACTCGAGTGTTCTGTTGCCCTGAGGTACCGATGGCACCTGATAGTAGCCCGCTGCGGAGCTGGAAGTGTATATCTGAGATTCTGAGCTGTCGGGGTTCAGCACAACGACTCTCACTCCGCTGAGTGAGTCTCCTCCTGCATCAGTGATTGTCCCATATACCCGGTGGGTGTAGATACCAGAGGTCATTTCGACGTCCTTGCTCAATCCCGTCTTGGGGATGTCCACCGTCTGACTATACGGGTCGTAGTCGGCTTTCGAAGCCGTAATTGTGCGCCGCCCAACTGGTACTTCGTCCAGTTCATAGCGCCCATCGCTGCCAGTCGTTGACGAGGCGGAGTCTATGGAGACCGTCACGCCCGAAATCGGCACTAGCGTACCGGCGTAGAACGCATGCCCAGACACGCTGACTCTTGTCGTCGTGTCCTCTGTCACAGTCGCTGTTACGTTTCTACTCGCCGTTGACTTGCCATCGGAAATCGTTACGGAAATCGCCACTTGCCCAGGGCTGGCCGGCGCAGTCCAGGTTACCGTCGATCCGTCCGCTCCGCTGGGAAATGCGCCGCTTGGTGCTTCCCAGAGATAGTCGAGCGCATCACCGTCTTCGTCGGTTGCGATCGCGGTCAGAATCGAGTTGCCGTTGACCGGAACGCTACTCGGCACCGCGTGAATGCTCTGTACGACGGGCGCGTGATTCTGCCCCGCACAGGCAAAGAGTATCGCTGCGGATAGAATCAGATGCTGCGCAGAGGGTCGATCGAATCTCATTGATGCTCCTTTCTTGCAGGATCCTTGACTTGCTGACTCCGACCTGCATCAGTCGGACTTCACCATCTTCCGCGTCGCCGTGAACTCGCTGGCCTCGATCCGGCAGAAGTAGGTGCCGCAGGGCAGCTTGGCCGCAGGAACACCGGAGACATCCCACGCCACTGAGTACCTGCCCGGTTTCTGCCTGCCTCTGACCAGTGTAGTCACAACCCGTCCGGCCGAGTTGTAGACCCTCAGTGCCACTTCGGTTTCATGCGGCAGGGAGTAGCGAATCGCGGTACGTTGCGAGAAGGGATTCGGTACAGAGGCAGCAAGTTCTGGTTTGGCTATATGAATACGTGCAGTCACCGGTTCCTCTATGCTGCTCACACCACCGGGTTTCCAGAACGGGTTTCCGAACAGAGCAACGTCATAGACGAAGCACTCAAGCGTGTCGGAGGGCAGAACTCGATGGATGAATGCCGTGTCATAAATTCTGTCCAGGTATCCCGCGTACGCCTCAGCCAGCGAGGCGGAATCGAAGAGCGCCGCGAACAGCCATTCAGTCTCGGTCAAGCCCGCGCTACGGGTGCAGCCCATGTTGGCGAGGCCGATGCCGTTGTTGAAAATCCGTGCTTCTGCGAAATAGTGCGTAGGCGACTCATGCCAGTCCATGACGTGACACGCCGACAACACCGTTACCATCGCCCCTGGCGTCCCCGCGCGGACTTCGTAGTCATAGACACCTTCGTTCGGCACTGTGTCGAACTGGTGGTACGTAGAACTAGAGTGCACCCAGAGATTGACCAGTTCGTATCCGCCGGCTAGGGCATCCAGGTAAGCCTGACCGGCCACGGGCACCCCAGGTCCGCCGTCGCAGTGGATTGAGTCCCCGTAGATAGGTGCAAGGGCATTCCTCATTATCTCTACGCAGTTGCCCCAGTCTCGGCAGATACAGACCTCGGCACGTATGGGCGCGGTCAGTGTACCCTGATAGTAGCTGTGACACTTGTCGAGATACCCCGGCAGGTCGTCGAGTCGCCCACTTGCTGGCCTCATGTACGCGCACCATAGCTCGGGTCCGTCGTTTGCACCCCAAGTGTGCCAGTCATACATGCTATCATGATCTCGGTCGGTGAAGTCCCCATCCATGTCCTCGTGGAACAGCGGGATCGGGCAGACCTCGCCCCACGGGAACTCCCACATGGCATACGGTAGGTACCCGACTTGGATGACGCCTGTAGTCCCGTTCGACTGCCACAGCGACCGGATGAAGCTGCGTAGCGACTCCGCAGTCGGCCAAGTGTCATGGTAGATGGTCAGCTCGGCGTCGAATCGCGCCTCCACGTCCTGCTCGTAAGTCAGCAGTTGGCTCTCGCACATCTGATAAGCGGCTTCATCGGCGATAATGGCGACTTTCTGATGAGTCGGCAAGAACGGCAAAGGCGACTCCGACTCCGCGACAGGCTGTTCACCCTGTAGGACCCGGAACTGGTCCCGGCTTATCACCATGAAGGGAATCCGTCTTTCGGTCAGGACTCGCAACTGCTCCGTCGTCACTTGCGCGACTAGAGCGCCACCCCCTGTCCGTTCAGCGCTCAGGATCGAACCCAACTCGGCACTAGCTTCTGGCAGCCAGACTAGATGCTCATCGGCCGTCGGAACAAGCCGGGGCGAGACGGCCGAGCCGACCGCGGCAAGTACCGCAACTGCGAGAACAACAACCTTCATCAGTCCTCCCTGTGTCGTTTGACACAATTGAATCTGCCGGTCGAACACATGAGGTCAATCCAAGTACCACATTCACACTCGCCTCGCCCCATTTGGGACCTGGCCCACATCAACGGCATGAAGGCCGACACCGGCAACGACAAACCCCTGAAGGCGAGGCAGTAACGTAGACCTCTGCATTCAAGCCAGTGTCATGTCCCCGAATTCCCCGAAGGATGCACCAGTGCGCCAAGGGTGCATCGAACTCGTCATTGGTCGGTGCCACCGCTAGCTGACAGGCCCCGTGTCAGCTGTCACGAGGCTGGTTCGGGCCGGAATCTCGGACGATGCATCGGCTAATGGCCCAGCAACGCGATTCTCTTCGAGATCGTCGCCCCGTCGGCGCGCACGACGCAGCAGTAGATGCCGGAAGGAGCCGCAACCCCGGCAGCGTCCCGACCATCCCAATCCAGCGCGTGGACGCCCTGGTCATACCGAGAACCCACCAGCCGCTTCACCAATGCTCCAGCGCTATTGTAGATTGCACAATCCACAGCCGATGCGGTAGGCAGCGCGAGCCAGAGCCGGACCGGCGCGACCGTGAGACAGGCCCCGTACAAGCCCGCCGTGGATGACAACGCCTCTGGTGCGACTGAGGGCTCGGCCACCCCAGTTTGCGGGTTAATCGTGAACGCGGGACTCACACCGTATGCGGACAGGTTCGCAGTATTCGAGACCCTCACCTTGCAGTTAGAACCCGAGG
The DNA here is from genome assembly GCA_964626085.1 of uncultured bacterium. Lineage (GTDB taxonomy): Bacteria > Hydrothermota > Tepidihabitantia > Tepidihabitantales > Tepidihabitantaceae > UBA2258. The sequence goes on along the minus strand of CAZVCQ010000162.1, from coordinate 2,267 downwards.
CTGTGCCTGGGACATGCCAGTTGTAGTAGCCGTAGTTCGACGTATTGCCATCGATTACGGTCCATGTGCTGCCTCCGTCGGTCGAATACTCCAGCTTGGCGTAGTCAAACTCACCGGTCCACGACCACGTAATGTAGTAGTAGCGGTTCCCATGCCAGACTTCACCCGGTTCCGGTGAGGTGACGACAATCGCCTGCGGAGAAATGGTGAAGATGTCGCTCATGTCGAACACACTGACGTTAGCCGTGTTCGTGACCTTCATCTGGCTGTTGCTGCCGGCGTGCACGGCCGATGGAACATGCCAGTTGTAGTAGCCGTAGTTCGACGTATTGCCATCTATTAGGGTCCATGTGCTGCCACCGTCAGTAGAATACTCCAGCTTGACGTAGTCGATGTCCCCGCCGTTGTCCCACGTGAAGTAGTAGTAGCGTCCAACCAGCCAGGCGTCGCCTGTGCGTGGCGAGCTTGTCAGTATCCACTGCGGGGCGATAGTGAACTGGTCGCTGACGTCGTAGATGGACGGGTTCGATGCATTGCTCACCTTGATAAGGCTGGTGGTACTCGGAGTGTTCGGGATGTGCCAGTTGTAGTAGCCGTAGTTCGACGTATTGGCGTCTATTAGGCTCCATGTGCTGCCTCCGTCGGTCGAATACTCCAGCTTGACGTAGCTGATGGATCCGGTCCAGGTCCACGTGATGTAGTAATACCTGCCGACTAGCCATGCATCACCGGACCGCGGGGAGTTGACGGCGATCGGGTCAGAGGGTGGTGTGTTGCTGACCGTGAAGTTGTAGCTGCTGATGTCGTACGTATTCGCGTCATCGGATTTGCTCACCTTGACGCGACATGACCCGGTTGTGATGTTGGGCACTGTCCAAGAATAGTTCCCATCGTTGGTGGTGCTCGACGTGATGACGTTCCAGGTATTCCCACCATCGGAAGAGTACTCGAGCTTTACGTTGCTGAAGCTACCGGTCCAATCCCAGTGAATAGGATGAACTTTTGTGGCGTAGTATGTCTCGCCGCCGTTAGGCCTCAGGACGGAGATAACGGGTCTGATGATGTTGAAGTCGTGGTCGCTCGCATCGTAGCACGCCGGGTCGGTAGTACTAGTGACCTTCACGCGGCAGGTGATGCTGGGTGAGTTGGGAACCGTCCACTGATAGTTACCGTCGTTGGTGGTGCTCGACGTGATGATGTTCCAGGTACTCCCCCCATCGGAAGAGTACTCGAGCTTCACGTTGCCGAAGCTACCGGTCCAATCCCAGTGAATGGCGTGCTCTTCGCCGACCGTCCATATCTCGCCCCCGGTGCCGCCGTTCGGACGCGTGACCAATATGACCGGTCTGGCGATTGCGAGGTTCGAGTTACTCATGTCATAACAGCCTGGGTCGGTCGTCGAGGTGACCTTGATGCGACACGTCGTTGACGGTGAGTTGGGAACCGTCCACTGATAGTTACCGTCGTTGGTGGTGCTCGACATGATGATGATCCAGGTACTCCCACCATCGGTAGAATACTCAAGCTTCACGTTGCTTATCGAACCGGTCCAGTCCCAGTGGATGGCGTGCTCATCCCCAACCGTCCAACTCTCGCCACCGTTGGGGACGTTCAGAATCAATGTCTGCGCCATCACGGCAACTGGTGCCAGAGCCAGCACGATCACGCACACGATGCGACGAACACTCATCCATCCTCCCTTGCGTTCTCTCGTCCAGCCCCCGCGCACCTCGGGGCTGTGTTCCTCGTTTTGGCTCGGTGCCGCCGTCTGCAGGGTAGATGAACCACGCTTCGCCCGACGCCCCGCACGTCAAGAGAAACGCCCGCCGACAGGTGCCGGCAGGATTGCGGACAGGAATTGTCTAGAAGTGGATTTCTGTCTGTCTGCAATGAGCGTGCCAACTGCAGCGCAGTACGGTTGACCGCTGAGACAGTCCCCACTACGTAACAACTACTAGTCTGAAGCTCGGTCACCCATGGCACTGTGTGATTATGCCTTGGGAAGCCCAGCTGTCAAGCGTGGCAGGCGCGGGCTTTGCCATGCTTCAGAAGGATATGTCCGAGGGACGTCAAGTCAAGGCGCAGCAGGCGGCCCAAGAACCGGGATAGGAGCTTACCACCAAGACACCAAGACACGAAGATGGTTCCGGACGGAAATGTCCCGCGTACGCTTGGCGATCTTGGCGTCTTGGCGGTTCAATATCGGATTCAGGGAGGGGCGGCGTTCAGTCGAGGTCCGTCACGCCGAAGAGCGTCGCGGCGACTGC
>CAZVCQ010000161.1:0-6774 GCA_964626085.1 uncultured bacterium | reverse complement strand
GCCGTCGGGCGCGAAATCCAGTCGATCCTGTGACTCAATGTCGGGTTTAGGGGGAGGAATCGGGCGTTCGGGCACGGTTCGCGGCCACCAGGCCGGCTGATTCTGATCGACGGCGACTACAATGCCGACAAGAGTGGCGGCGGGATTGGTCGACCGACAGCGGCGGCTAACGGCTTACGCTGTACGGTTCACGGGCAGCGGCTCACGGCTTGCGCTGATGGCAGGGAGGACGCCGCCCGCACCGCAGGGATCTCTTGTTGTGTCGCTGGGACTCAGAACCAGTTCTTGCAGAGCGCCATCCCGATGAGAAGCTTCAGTTCTTCCGGGGGGACTATCAAATGTCCCTTCACGAGGGTCGACACGTTCGGCTCGGGCCTATCCACAGGTTCCGTGCAATACCGGTAGCCGAATAGGTACTCTGTGTGATGATCGGCCCCGAGGCGCAACTGCAGGATGTACACTGCTTTCTTGGGGTCGCTCTCCTTCTGCCAACAGGCTACCTCGTCCACGACCTCGTAGGGGCAGCCATTGAATTTGCCTCTCGCTTGAACGTATGTGGGTGGGGTAGAAGATCGTGACATGATCTCGCCTCCTAGGATTTCGGGCCTTATGTTCGAGTTGCTTGTCTCATTGCTTTGGATTCCGCTGGATGATGAGTTTCTGTGATAGCTGCTTGCTGGCAGCGTTGTGCGTCACGACGTAGATTCCATCCCGGAGCGATGTTAGGTTCAGCAGCAGGGATGATGCGCCGGCCTGAATCGGCACGCGCAGGACCATCCGGCCGGCGGCATTATAGACGTGCAGGAATGCCGGAGTATTGATCGCCGCTCCCAACTCGACGCGCGCAGTGCCCGAGTGGATTGGGTTTGGCGCGACACGCAATGCGCTCGATGGCAACAGCGTGCCACCCTCGTCCGCCAGGGATACGTTTCCAGTAGGGTCGCGCTTGTAGTATATCTCGTAGTTGCCGTCCCGCGTGTCGTGCCAGACTACGTGGACCGCATTCCCCACGGCCGCAACGGAGGGGTGGTCCGATTCGCTGCCGTCGCTCGTAAGCCGCGTGTCGTTCCCCCAGGAGAACCCGCCGTCGGTCGACCGCTTGCAGTATACCTCCCGGTTGCCGTCGCGCTCGTCGATCCAGATCACGTGGACCACATTGCCGCCAACCGCAACTGAAGGGAATTCCGACTTGTGGATGTCCGTGGTCAGACGTGTAACCATGCCCCAGGTCGTGCCGCCGTCGGTCGAACTCACGTAGTATATTTCAGGGTTGCTGTCGAGGGGCTGAAGCACAACTGGAGCCGCCACCGGTGCCGCCTCGCCGGACTGCGAACATGAGCCCGAAAGCCATCCCCAGTCAGGCCAGACAACGTGGACCACATTGCCCGCCACAGCAACGGAAGGGGGGCCCGCGTCAAGCGCAGCGTTCGTCAGCCGCGTGTCGCTACCCCAGGAAAACCCGCCATCGGTCGAGTACTTGTGGTATATCTCCAAGTTGCCATCGCGGTCGTCACGCCAGACCACCCGGACCGCCGACCCGGCTATTACCACAGAAGGATACTGAGAGGTGTGGCTATCGTTCGTCAGCCGCGTGTCGCTGCCCCAGGAGAACCCGCCATCGGTCGAGCGCTTGTAGTATATCTCAGCGTTACCGTCGCGGTCGTCATGCCATACCACGTGGACCTGGGAGTCGGATGCAGCCACGGAAGGGTTATACGAGTTGTTTGAGTCGGTCGACAGCCGCGTATCGCTACCCCAGGTCACCCCACCGTTGGTCGAGCGCTTGTAGTATGTCTCAGCGTTGCCGTCGCGGTCGTCAGTCCAGGCCACATGGACCGCATTTCCGGCAACCGCCAAGGAAGTCCAAGCCGAGCCGCCGACGTCATTCGTCAGCCGCTGGTCGTCGCCCCAGGAAGCCCCGGCGTCTGTGGAACGCTTGTGGTATACCTCATAGTTGCCGTCGCGGTCGTCATACCACGCCGCGTGGATGGTGTCACCCGACGCTGCCACGCACCACGCGTTGTTGTATGGCACGCGGGAGCGGGCCGAGTCGACCGTCAGCCGCTGGTCCGGCTGCCACTGCGCGAGCGCGGGCAGCACAAGAACTAACAAGAGCATCAGTTTGTCTCGCAACGTTACCTCCCGGTTCAGGTTTGCCTGCCGCTGGATTCTAGGTCTAGTTGGCCGGGAAGTCAAGGCGGCGGGGAGATGGGCAGGAGTTCGCCGTCGCGGGCGGAGAGGGGATGAACTCACGGCGGAACTCCACGTGGTGGCGCGGTGGCCGAAATCTGCCGCTCGGAGCGTTCCGCACGCAGCAGGCGGTTCCCTACGTCGAGTGGTCGTTTGCGGCGGCAAGCTCCCTCGGGACATCGGAGTAGAAGGAGGTGCGGAAACTGCCTCTTCGACGGAATCTTCCTGACATCACGTAGGCGAGCGCGTGATTGGGCCAGATGCGTTCTATCTCGTGAACCCCTTCGGATTCTGCGTCTTCGAGCACGTCCAGGCACGACGGTACTATGTGGATTCTCAGTAGGTGGAGGGCGGCACAGAGGTCAGTCCGGGTTTGTGCTGCGAGTTCCGACGCCCCGGCACCGAAGTGAACGAAGCCGGCACGCAATCGGCACATCGTGGGCCACTCTTGGCGAAACTCGTTGGTGTTCGTCTGGTGCTTGGCCAGAAAACGAACCAGGTCAGGCCCCGGAGTTACACTCTGCGCCTCCTCTATGTGGCCAAATAGCATCCCAATCCAATCCCTGAGTTCTGGCAGCTTGACTCTTCTGCCCGGCGGAAAGCAGGCCTCCATGGAGATCCAGTACGCTATGAACTTCAGGATGAGGTTGTCCTCCAACCTTGCGCGCCTGAACCATGCGAGGGCATTCGCCCGGCAGGTCTGGACGGAGCATAAACCGTCGCTACCTGGGAAGGCAAGTGACGCATCAACGGCGTGAGGCTGCAGTAGCGCTCCTGGTACGCGCTTGGGCGGCGGCTGTAGTGCGTCCGGCACCGCCTGCGGGGCCCACACGGCGCCTGCTGCAAACCTATGACCCTCATCACAGACCATCAGGCCGGGCCTCGTAGACAGCCCAACGACCCAATCAGCGTAGAGCAAGTCAAGGCAGGACTGTGCCTCCGAGAACGCATGGCATCGTTCTCCGCTGCTGCGGTTCTCGCTGGCAGTGATCAGGAGAGTCGGATTCCCGAGTGTCAGAGGAGCACGGGGGTCTATGCCGAACCACGACTTGTACGACGTGTTTAAGGCATCGACCAGTGCCGTCATGTCTCCTTCGCCAAGTTCAAGATGCGTGAGTCTGCATAGGAAGGCGTTTTCTTGACGTCGCCTGCCCAAGAAAGTCACGACGCCGCCTATGATGGCACCCTGGACAAGGTGTAGCCACAGCGTGCCGTTCCGCTCCAACTTGATTCCGGCCCCGCTACTACCGCGCTTCAGCGCGTACTCATCCAGCCGACTGTGGACGGACTCGGTTCTTTCCTCAGACATTGGAGGCGCGCGGGGGTCTTATGTACGACAGATGTAGCTACTCATGGTCAATGCCGAGTATGAGAACGGGTATGTCTATGTTGGCGACGCCGCGACTCTGAAGATCCCAAACGAACTGCTCGAAGTACGACACGCCCGAAGACATGTCTTCGGCGAAGCTCTTGACCGGCACGATTTCGACGCCGGTGTCGATGTAGCCGAGGTTGCGGAAGATCGTCATCTTGGCGCAGACGTTGTATACCATAAAGGCGTACTTGCCGAACTGGACTTCGACGCCCAGCTTCTCTTTGACGAAGTCCATCTCCCGGAATGCGCCCCTTGCCGGCTTCCGAGCGGATGCATCACTGACGTAGAACTCAGTCGAGTAGTCGCACATCACCCTGACGCTCTTCCAGCCCAGCGGTGCAAGCTGCTTCTTGAACTCGCGATTGAGTGCACGCGGGTCAAAGAGCATGGTGCCGGGCATGGTCTTTTCCTTGCTTACCTTCGTCTTCAGCTTGGCGGCTTCGACCTTCTCAATGGATTCTTCGATCTCAGCAAGCAGTCTCGGGTAGCGCTCATTGACCTTCTCAGCACCCTGATTGAATGAGTAACGGCCGGCAACTATCATGCGTTCCTCTTCTTCCGGTCGCGGGCGACCCATTGGAGTGGCATCTGGCTTACCTTCTCGTGGCCGGTCGGTACGTGGACCCTGGTACCAAGTGCCCGAGTCTTGAGGGTTCCGGCAGCAAGTGACCGGATGCGTTGGCGCGCGATCTCAGTGTACCGCGGTTCCTTGTCGCAGCCGATGACACGCCGGTCATGCTTGAGTCCCGCTATCAGGCTGCTGCCCACGCCTGCATACGGGTCGAGGACCCAGTCTTTGGCATCGGTCAGCGCGAGTACGCAGCGCTCGACCAGTTCGACCGGAAACTGGCAAGGGTGGATGGTCTTCTCCGGGTGGTTGGCCTTGACGTTGGGTATGTCCCAGACTTCGCGGCACCATTCATCCTCAACGAACTGCCAGATGTCGGTCGGGTTCTTCCCCAGCGGGTTGCCGGACGGCAGTCCTCGCTTTGGTCCCTTGAAGTGCGTCTTGCCAGGGTACTTGGACGGAACGCGGACGGCGTCGAGGTTGAACTTGTAGTCGCTGCTCTTGGTCATCCACATGATGACTTCGTAGCGGCCGGAGAACCGGCGCGAGGCGTGGAGGCCGTGGCCGAAGCTCCAGATGATGCGGTTCCGCATCTTGAGGCCGAGCTTCTCGAAGATGGGGTAGTAGAGCACGTCGAGTGGGACTACCTCACCGTTGTCAACGTAGTTGCCTACTTCCCAGCAAAGGCTGCCGTTGTCGGCGAGGACTCTTGCCAGTTCGGCCAGCACAGGCGCCTGGCCGTCGAGATACGCCCGAACGTTCTGTCGCCGTTCGTATTCTTTGCCAAGATTGTAGGGCGGCGAACTGATGATGAGCGTGGCCAGCCCGTCAGGCAGCGATTGAAGGAACTCCAGCGCGTCGCCGGTGTGGAGCACTGCCGTGCAATTCGGGTCGAAGTCGGAATGGACGTCAGGCAGCGTGAATAGCGGCAGCGACTCCATCTAGCCTTTCCTTGTTGGCAGGCGCAGGATGTCTAGGTTATCCCCGTAGTGGAGCATGTTCGGCGCGTTCCCGTCGGGCATCAGGGGTGAGGATACGCCTTGCGGGGCCGGAGTCAAGCCGCGCAATTGCGCCGGCCGCCGGTTTGGATGGAGGTCCTGTGAGAGAGGCTTTCCGAAAGCCTGTCCAATAGCTGGTCCAGTAGCTAGACCAATAGCTGGTCCAAGAGCCTGTCCAATAGCCGGTCCAGGAGCTTGTCCAACTGCGGGTCCAGTAGCTTGACCAATAGCTGGTCCAGTAGCTTGACCAGTGGCTGGTCCAGTAGCCTGACCGATGGCGGGTCGAGTAGCTTGACCAATGGCTGGTCTAGTAGCTCGTCCAATAGCTGGTCAAGTAGCTTGTCCAGTTGCGGGTCGAGTAGCTTGACCAATGGCTGGTCGAGTAGCTTGCCAAGTAGCTGGACGAATAGCTTGTCCAATAGCTGGTCAGATAGCTTACCCAAGAGTTGGGGGAAAGGGGTAGGGGAGATTCATCAATGCCTAATAACTAATTACTAATGACCAAGTTAAGATGCGGACCGGCTTGATGAGCTGTAGCTCTATTTGTAGTATTTTCCTGTCCGCGAGACAATGGTGAACGAGCAGTCTGAGCTTGATGAGCTGAACCGAGTGCTTGGTCGGAGGCTGGCCGAGATTCGGCGTGAGGCTGGTTTGACGCAGGCGCAACTGGCCGCCCGGTTGCGTGGCACCGCGAGTGTTGTGCAGAACGGGTATGTTGTCCAGACCTTCACGCGCGGCACCGGGCCGTCCAAGCAGACGTTCTGGACCGGCTACTGGTCCGCTGCCGGCAGTTAGCCAGTCCGCGAAGGAACAAAGGCCGCGCCAGAGGGCGCGCCCTTCTGACTAGGTTGCGGCCTGCTGCAGACAGGCGTGTAGCGCCGAAGTAGAGGCGTAGCGCTCGGCGACACGCACCACCGACATAACCATTGAAATCGTTCCTTCTGTGCCAGCCCTTTTCGCTTCCTTCGTGACTTCGTGGCGTCTGCTTCGGTTTCCGGGGGAATGGGACGGAAGTTCGGGCGCGGCAGCGGCCACGAGGCTTGACTTGCCTGACAGCTTCGCTATGATACGCGACAGCTTCTAGACAAGATTTCAGGAGGACCCCTTGAAAGAGTACAGCGCGGAACGCATCCGCAATCTAGGCTTCTTCGGCCACGCCAGTTCGGGCAAGACCTCGCTCTGCGAGGCGTTGCTGCTCGCGATGAAGCAGAACACCCGACTCGGGTCAGTCGCCGAGGGGACGTCCCTGCTGGACTACGACGAGGACGAGGTCATCCGCAAGATTTCCATCAACCTGTCGCTCGGCTACGGCGAGTGGAAGGATACGTTCATAACACTCGCAGATACTCCAGGTTACGCCGACTTCTTCGGAAACGTCGTATCCGCGGTACGGGCCGTAGACAACGGCGTCGTCGTCGTGGATGCTTCGTCCGGCGTCGAGGTCGGGACCGAGATGGTCTGGCGCCGGCTCGACGACGCGAAGCTGCCGCGCACCGTGTTCGTGAACAAGCTGAAGCGGGAGCACGCTTCATTCGACTCGACCGCCGAGGACTTGCGCAAGGCGTTCGGCACGCGGATCACGCCCGTGTTCCTGCCCATCGGTAAAGAGGAAGGACTGAGCGGGGTCGTTGACCTGCTGAACG
>CAZVCQ010000160.1:0-6835 GCA_964626085.1 uncultured bacterium | reverse complement strand
CAGAGTTCGGATTCGCGGCCGCGTCCGTGGAGCTGACCGACGTGGTCATCGTTGCGGAGATAGGGGACATACCGATTCAGTCCGACACACTCGGGGCAGCGGTTACCGTGGGCTTGGTCTCGGCGTTGACCAGCGTCCCGCTGCGACGTGGCACGGCGATAGCGGGCAGGGTCAGCGCAGACGGTCGTCTCTTGCCGGTCGGCGATGTCCCCCAGCGCCTTCACGCGGCAGCCCGCGGCGGCATTCGGGAAGTGTTCCTCCCAGGCGAGAACGCGGCCGAGGCGAAGGCACAGCCGTTCCTTCAGGACTGGCCGATGAAGATCGTGCCGGTCGGGTATGTGGGCGAGGTCCTGCAACTCGCTTCGACACGAGGGCAACTGGATATCTTCAAGATGGTCGGCAGTCAGAGCCCCGAGGCCGGTACGCCGGTCCAGCGCGCAGGCGATTGACATGCGACGCATGGTGAACATCCGGCACCCGGTCCCGCGCAGTCTATCCAGCGCAGAGATACCCGAGGACTGGAGAGGCAAGCTCTCAAAGCTGCTCGCCCAAGGCCACAAACGCAGGGCGCTGCGGTTCCTCGACCGGATGATGGACCAGCGCTGGCCGCTCTTCCGCGATGACCCGACATTCTTGGACGAACGCCGACGCGCGCTGAGGTTGCGGATTCAGTTGCTGCGCGAGTGGGGCTGGTACTCCGAGGCGCTGGCGTGGCTCTGCCTGGAAAGCGAACTCAGCCCGGGCGACCCCGAAACGATGGTGACAAAGGAGTGGTTGATGCGGACATTGAACATGCCAGGCACGGACACGCCCGGCGGAACTGAGCCGGCTTCCGACGCGTCCAACGCCTGGCCCGGCGTGGCCGGGATGCACGAACTGAAGGGGATTCTCGAACGCGACGTCCTCATGCCGATCCGCCAGCCGGACCGCTACCGTCAATTCGGCATCGGCCTTCCCAACGGAATCCTGCTGTACGGTCCGCCGGGTTGCGGCAAGACATACATCGCCCGCAAACTAGCGGCACGGCTCGGATTCAACTTCCGGGAGGTGCGCGGGTCGGACATCGCCAGCACATACGTTCACGGCACGCAGGGCCTCATCGGCAAGATGTTCCAGGAAGCGCGCGACAAAGCGCCCACGTTGCTCTTCCTGGATGAGATAGACGCCTTCCTGCCCGCCCGCAACGGCACTGACTTATGGTACCATTACGCAGCAGAAGTGGCAGAGTTCCTCAAACAACTGGAGAACTCCTCGCAGTCTCGAATACTGGTGGTGGGCGCTACCAACCTACCTAACAAGGTTGACGAAGCCGCGCGCCGACCGGGCCGACTCGACAAGAAAATCTACGTCGGTCCGCCCGACTGTGAAGCGCGCGTCGAGCTGTTCCGGCTCTACCTCGACGAAAAGCCGCAGTTGAGTATTGACCTGCTCGCCTGCGCCCAGATGACCGAGAACTACACGTGTGCGGAGATAGAACTCGTGGTCAAGGAAGCAGCACGCATCGCAGTCACCTTGCCTCGGTTCATCGAGCTTGCAGACATCATGCAGGCCATCCTCACGGTCAAAGCTCAGCACGACCAGGACGACTTCGAACGTTACCGCCGCATGGCGGACGAGTGACGACGATGCCGTGCACAATGCGCCCGCGATCGACATGATGCGCCTGGCCGTTACCATGTGAGCGATGGAAGCGAATGTCAGCCCACTCTTCGGCTCGGAAGGAGTGGAACTAGCTGAAGATGGGTCTCCCGGGGTTGATTAACGCCATTTGGCTGGTGCCAGCGGTCCTGCTCTGGGCCACTGGAATCGTCCTCGCTTCGGTTGCGTACGTTCGCAGAAGGTTTCCGGTCCATCGACCCGGGACCTCTGGAGGCGCATCCCTTGCGCCCAGTCTCCTTGTCCTTGCGGCTGGCATCGGGTCTCTTTCGGCCGTCAAGTGGTACTTGGGACTGGCCGGTGCGACGCTCGGTGTCGGGTGCCTTGGCATGGTCGTTCTTGCCACTATGGTCGCCGGCACGCTCCGCACGGCGCGGGACTACAAAGCCACGGTGCAGGCCTACGAACACTGCCTGCGGAGAGGTGTCTCACGACGCGAGGCCATCGCCGAGGTTTCGAGACTGTGCCACCCCGGAGTTTCAGCGGAAGTACATGACGTGCTGGCTCACAAGCTCGGCGATATCGACAGGCTTTTCTTCTTCTACGACACAGGAGTTGAACCGGGAAGCCGTAAGCCCGTGAGAGATTCCGATGTCCTTTCGACCTTGTACGCATCGGAAGTGCGTCACCTTCGAGCAGGTGTGTACCGAGCGCACGTCGACTACGTGAAGGAGGCCGGTCTGCGCGAGAGACTGCGTAAGGCGGAAGCGCTGCGCGAGGCAGGCGACAACTCTCAGGGGGACGCTGGTGTTCAGAAGTTCGATGAGGCGATTGCTCTCGCCCCCGAGTACGTAGTGGCCCATGTTCACCGGGCACACCGGTTATCTGCCGCGGGTCGGTATGAGGACGCCATCCGGGGCTACGACGATGCGCTTCGGTTGTGTCCTGATCTGGCGGTGGCGTGGCAGGCCAAGGGTGACTGCTACGTTGTGCAGAAGCGGTTCAAAGAAGCGGTTCCCCACTATGCGCGCGCAGTCGAGCTCCATCCCACCGATGGCCGATTGAGGATCAGTCTGAGCAAGAGCCAGAAGCTGTCGGGCGACTACGAAGGCGCCCTCGCAACCTTGGCGAGCGAGTGCTGCCTCGAAGACCCAAAAGCATGGCTGGTCAAGGCGGATGCTCTGCAGTGTCTGGAACGGGGCAGGGAAGCCATCAACTGCCTTACGAGAGCGACAGCTCTGTCGCCCGAGAATCCCGAGATCTGGAAGGAGATGGGGTTCGCGCAGATGATGGTCGGTCGATTCAAGGAGGCAGAGGGGACAATCGACGAGGCGATTCGCCTGTCTCCTGCCGACGCGCATGCTTGGGAACTGAAGGGAAACCTGCACGAGTTACAGGCCAACGCGGCCGACGTACATCAGTCAACCTACAAGATGGTCAAGACCTTCGGTGTGGACGTCCCGGCCGACATGAACCCACCTGCGCCTGAAGTGACCATTGAGCACCTCCGCAGTGCCAGTCGTTTCTACTTGAAGGCCGTCGAGCTGGACCCAGATTGTCAGACAGCGGTCGAGAGTCTGGAAGGGGTGAGACGAGAACTCGCGAGGCGCCGCTGCGACACTGAAGGCCGTGCTGGTCCGGGGAGCATCTAGCGCCCGGTGTCCACCGAGGAAGAACGATGGAAGGCGGAGCCGTGAATAGCGCGCCTGCCAACGACACGGCGCTCTTGGTTGGCCCAGACTACACGAGTTCAACTGGAGCTTCACGACTTCTCAAACAATCGCTCGCTCAGTCGCCAATTGAGCGGCAGCCAAGATTGCGCGCGTTGGCCTATGTGCACGGTTCTGTCAGAATCCGTATGGGGCAGTCGAAGTGGTTTGGCGAGCAGGTAATGCGGCTTCGTGCCACGCGTTCTGGCGCAGGTGAGGAGCGTCGCAGGTGCTTCGAGGCCTTTCTGTTCTTCGCGCGGGGTGTCTTGGACTGCGAGGCATTCTACGCACACCGTCTATGTGAGTTGGACATGGACGATAGGTGCGTCTACATCACCAGCATAGGCGGCAAGGCATCGCGGGACGGACGCAGGTGGACAGAACTGGCGAAGGTTCTTGATGCTCACCTGGGAAACAGAAACCAGCAGACCTGGTTCCATAGATTCAACCGCCTGCGGACTGAAGCGACGCATAGGTCGGTCGTCCCAACCGGTGGGTTCATTCCTTGCGCATCCTTACCTGACATCAACTTCGTGCCCGAGAACTTGGACAATCCGTACGGTACGTGGACGCCGCGCGCCGAGCTTGGCCTCGGCGAGATAGTGCAGAGGAGTCACGACGGCGTCCGCAGTCTTCTGTCGGAAATGGAAGCCGTCCTGCTCGAGTACATTCGCCAGAACCGCGTCAGACTGTGAACCCGATCGAGATCCGATGAGGAATAGGGGGAAATGAGGGACAGTCACCTATTAAGCGACGGCGTCAAGGGCATAGGGCTACATCCCGACCCGGCCGTGCGTTTGACAAACTCCTGCCGCCGTCCCAGACTGCGACCTATGTCAGCCCAAGGTCGCCCAGCCTTGATGGGGCCACCGAGAATAGAAGCGTCCCCGATAATCCAAGAGGAGGTTCGATGAAGCTCGTGTCTGTGTTGTTAGCTGTAGGCTGTTGGTTGTCGGCTGCCTTTGCTATGCAGCCTGGGTTCGACGCCCGTGAAGTTGTCAGACAGGTGCGCAGCGTGACGCGCCCGGCGTCAGGCGTCGGGCAGAGCTTTGACGCCGGCGAGTTCCTGATTGATACGAGTATTGTTCAGTCTGAGGAGGGTCGGGCGGAACCAGCGGTGGCTTTCGACGGCGCGAACTTCCTCGTAGCCTGGAGAGACGCACGCATAGGCTGGTACTTCGACATCTACGGTGCGCGGGTGACGCCCGGGGGTACGGTGCTTGACCCCTCTGGTTTTGTCATCTCGCAGGCGGTACAAGCCCAGGAGGACCCTGCCATCGGCTTTGACGGCGCGAACTTCCTCGTGGTGTGGCAAGACCAGCGCAGCTACCCGGACGTGTATGACATCTACGGTGCGAGGGTAACGCCCCAAGGCACGGTTCTTGACCCCTTGGGTTTTGTCATCTCGCACGCGGCATCCGCCCAGCAGCACCCTGCCATCGGCTTTGACGGCACGAACCTCCTCGTGGTGTGGCAAGACTACCGCAGCGGCGTGGACATCTACGGTGCGCGGGTCACGCCCGGGGGTACGGTGCTTGACTCCTCGGGCTTTGTCATCTCACAGGCGTCAGACGAACCGCGGTATCCAGCCCTTGCCTTTGACGGCGCGAACTTCCTCGTGGTGTGGCAAGACTCCCCGCTCATGAACATCTACGGTGCGCGGGTGACGCCCGCAGGCGCGGTGCTTGACCCGCAGGGCATTCTGGTCACGATGTACCCCGACTTGCCTGAGTATCCAGCCATCGCCTTTGACGGTACGAACTTCCTCGTAGCCTGGGATGGCAACCGCAGCGGCAGCGACTGTGACATCTACGGTGCGAGGGTCACGCCCGCAGGCGCGGTGCTTGACACCTCGGGTCTTGTCATCTCGCAGGCGGCAAACGGCCAGTACGCCCCTGCCCTTGGCTTTGACGGCGCGAGCTCCCTCGTGGTGTGGCACGACTACCGCAGCGGCAGCGACTTCGACTTCTACGGTGCGCGGGTGACGCCTGCCGGAGTCGTTTTCGCCGAGGGGCCAGTTGTCAGGCAGGATAGCAGTCAGTGGGCGCCGGCGCTCTGTCGTGGCAGCGGTAGCCAGATGTTTCTCGTGTACCAGGGCTGGGCCGGAACGGTCGGCGGCAAGACCTACGACACTGACCGCATCTGGGGCAAGATGAACCCGCTGCCGGGCATTGAGGATAGCCGACGGCCAACAGCCTGCGACTCGCGGTTCACGGCTACGGTAGTCAACGGTGTGCTGCGCCTTCCAGTTTCACCGTTCACTATTCGCACTGCACTATTCGACATGACCGGTCGTCAGGTCATGGCGCTTCACCCCGGCGCGAATGACGTGCGCCGACTGATCCCCGGCGTCTACTTTGTGCGGCGACCTCGAGTACAAGGGGCCTACAAGGTCGTGATTCAAAGGTAGCTCGCGCATGCTGATACCCCACGGTGCCCTGATGGAATCGATACACAACATGTGTCCCCGCTTCTTCCCGAAGAGTAGTTCGTGCGAGCGCCGCGCGTGGAGGATCGGGAGTTGACTCGCTATCTGGTGAACTTGCCCATCGCGCCCGCGAAACATGACAGGCTGAAGGGCGACGAGGAATATGCTCCCGACATATCCGTCACGGAGGCGAACGGTGACTACACGGCGCATGTGAGCATCGAGGCTGCCGATGCCCAATCGGCCTTCGATGAGGCTAAGAGGAAGCTGGACACGCTCCTCATCTCGATGGCGCTGCGCGGGCTGGCGTTTCTCCGAGTCGGCGACGGCGCAAAGGAAAGCATCCGACCGGTCGAACCGCCGCTGCTCCCAGCCGGTGAGCTCCCACGTGTGGAAGTGGTCGACGGATGGGTCAATCCGACCGTGCAGAGCCAAGCTGCGCACAGGGCTGCACTCAAGGACAAGCACCCCGCCGTCATTATCCTGAAGATGAGCGGCCGCATTGGACAACGCGGCGTGCCGGACGATCTAGTGCGGGCCGCGACGGTGCGACACTCCGATTTGCCACCGCGCCTCAGACAGGCACTCAGCCTGTTCCACCTCGGCATCACAGCACACGAGACGACTGTCTCCTTCTTTCTGTGCCACGCGAGTCTCGAATCGCTGGCCAGCGAGAGACCGCCGACGGCCCTCAAGACGGCAGTACCCGACACAACACAAAGAGAGAAACTCGTCGAGGCAATTGAGCAGCTCTTGGCAAGTGAAGGACTGGATGTACCGACCCGCAAGCGCATCTTGGACCACGTCCGAGAAGCCCACGCAACGAGCCCGCTGGATGCCTACGAACGATACCTACACGACATCGGGTTGAACGCCAGCAGGGATGACCTGAGAGCGTGCCGCGACCTCCGCAGTGCCATCGCGCATGGCAAGCCCGTGAAGCCGGACACCGAGTTTCATGGATTGAGGGTGAAGCTCCGGTCTTGGCTTGGTGCGGCTCTTACGCATGAGGTTAGCCTGCATCTCGGAGTCACCGCGGACCGCCGTCCCTAGGAGTCCGGCCGAAAAGTCTTGACAAGCGTCCTGTTCTATGTTAGTATTG
>CAZVCQ010000159.1:0-6841 GCA_964626085.1 uncultured bacterium | reverse complement strand
ATGCGCCGACGCTAACGGTGGCAACGACATCGTTGGTCGCACCATCGATTACGGTTACATTGCTATCGACTGCATTGGCGCAATAGACCTTGTTGTTGGTCGGATTGCAGCCGAGAGCCCGCACGCACGACCCGGCTGGAATCCGGGCGACCCTCCGGTCCGTAGCCCCGCCTATCGCCAGCACGCAGTCGCCGCTGTCGCCACCGACATAGATGGTGTTATTGGCTGGGTCGTACATCAGACTCTGCAGGGTCCTCAGCCCCCCGAACGAATCGGGCAGACTGATGGTCTTCGCCTGCCACTGAGCGTGGGCGGCGCTCACGCCAATCCCCAGCGCAAGCATGCCCTGCAATAGCGCGCTCATTGCGCAGTTGTAGAACACCGACCGTCTGTCGCCCGACGAATCCCGTATCATCAGGCATCGCATTACCGCCAAAGGCCTGTCCATGTTGCCTCCTCAGTTCCTGTTATTCGCGTCACGCTCTGACAATCTGTCAGACTCCCTCTTCTACTTGCCGTAGCGGGAGTCGCCGCAGACGTTCTTTAGTGTGAATATGCCCTTGCGGCGCTCGGCAGAACACAGAATGATAAACCGCGGGTCCGACCTTGTCAACAGCAGGGGCGGTCCGCCCCTGCTGTTTGCCTTCCATTCGGGCCTCTTCTTTACCTTAACCTCAACCTCAGCTTCTCCTGCCTATTTCGTCAGCACCGCCTTCTGCACCGACCGGAATCCTGGAGTGTCGAGACGGTAGAAGTACACGCCGTACGGCACCTGTCTGCCGTCAGCGTCGTGCGCGTCCCAACTCACGGTGTAGTTCCCGGCGGTCTGATGCCCGCTCGCGAGCGTCCGCACGGGGCGGCCCGTGGCGTCGTACACCCCAAGGCTGACGTTACCCGCAGCCGGCAAGGCGTAGCTGATCTGAGTGTGGCCATGGAACGGATTCGGCTCGCAGGCGGCAAGCGTCGCTCCTCCAGACATTAGGGACGAGCCTGCGCTTTGCTGACCCTCGCGCCGACCATCTCTCAGGTCAGTCTTGTCGTAGTCCACCACGTAGTTGGCCTCAGACCAGATGGTATGCAGGTATAGTTCCTCACCTGCGTCCTGCAACGTAATGTGTGGAAAGGACGAGTAGGTGGCGTTGTTAGCGATGTTGCGGACGTCATTGGGATCGAGATTGATGCAGGCGTAGATGTCGTGGTCGTTGGCAGAGATAGCCTCTTCCCAGGCTACCACCAGCGTATCGACACCGGCCGTCGTATCGCCCAGGGCGATCGTTGCCCAGTCCGAAGTGGCGTAGGAGTTGCTCAAATTGACTGCGTCATCCCATATGGCGGACAGGCGCTGACGGGCGTAGATATCAAGACCACTATCTTCTTCTGTCCAGAATGTCCAGGCTGTCCAGGCAGCGACGACCCGCCCGCGGTCAGCGTTGATGCTCGGATGGGTTCCACTGCCTATCGAGGTCGTAGCCAGAGATCCAATGCTCGACGAGGTCCTGCAATCGAGGCCAACTGCGTACGTGATACTGCCGTTGTCTTCCCACGCCATGTGGATGCGGTTGGAGTCCGCTTTGTAGGGTTCAACGGCAATCGCCGGGTCGCCGAGACCTAGGTTGTTGTCGGTCGCGAGCGTGCAGGCCGCCACCGACGAACCGTTGAACTTCGTCAGGACGATATACTGAGCACTGTCTTCTTCATCCGTGACGCAGAATACTGCATAGGCCCAGCTTGTCGTGGTAAACGCAGCTCCATCAAGGCCAGCCGGCCCGAGCTCGAGTTTGTCCGGGTTGGAGTATATGATCTGCGGCCCGATCCACTCCGAACCGCTCCGGTAATAGGCATGCTGGCGCTCCGGGAATCCCGGGAACAAGACCGGCCAACGGGTGACGATCCATCGCCGGCTGGTCGAATCCGCGGCAAGCGCGGGATAGTCGTGGGCGGCGTCCACCATGTTCTCAGACCAGGAGGCGCCACCTTCCGAGTAGGCGCACTCCACGACCCCGTAGTAGTTGTGGGTGTAGAAGAGGCTGTCTGTTCCCTCCTTGAGGATGAGTTTGGTGCCGTTATTGAACTCAGTGGCGCTGGTGCCAAGTAGTGGTGAGCACAGCGCGATTAGTGTGACTGCAACCGAGATTGCCAGTCGTTTCATGTCTATTGACTCCTCTGTTTCGTCTGCTATCGTTTGCTCCGAAGGGCAGCGACGGAACGCAAGTTCTACCTGTTTATCTTGGCGGATTTGCAGGCGCTGCCCCTTTCTTTGTTAAGGGACTGTCGCTGTGCGGGGCCAGAGTGCTAGCCCATGCCACACCCCCGCAAGGGAACCTGCGACACTCGCATCAATCCACCAAGAGAATCTTCACGATTCTCGAATCTGTGCGATTCCTGACAAAGTACACGCCGGGGCTGAGGCGGCTGACATCATTGGCCCCCGGCCTGAGCTCAAGCACCTTCCGGCCATCTACAGAGAGCAGAACGATTTCAGATTGCAGGTTGTAGATTGCAGATTGTAGATTGAGGACGCCGCGTATGATCGTCGGAAGCTCCGGCATTCGGACTTCGCGTCGCGCCGCTTCCTCGACTGCTCCAGCGAGGCCAATCCTGTATATCGGATACACTTCGAGGTCGCCGGCAAACGTCGAGCCGTTCCCGGTGGTCGCTGCCTGGTCTTCGAACGGCACGCAGCAGACGAAGTTCTCGCCAAGGACCAGCGTGTCCGCTCCCCAGTTGTACCTCCACGTGACCGAGTCGGTCCCAGCACCGGAGAGAATGGTCGCCCAGTCCCACGCCAACTGGATTGTATTCAGCCGATTGCCGATTCCCATGATCGCAGTGCTGCCGGGTGTCGAGCGGTTCACGCCCTTCCCGGTCAGGTCCGGGCGGGCAAGCGACGTCGTATCGCCCGGCAACCGGTTGATTTGCACGCGCAGTCTCATGTCACTGGCCGATGAGTCCGCAATCACCGTCAGGGAGCCACCGCAACCCACGTATGCCCTGTTCGTGACCACATTCACTACCAGGCCGCTTTGCTGAGCGCCGACGTCCACCAGGGTCGTGTCGTTTGTCTCGCCGTCGATCACGATCACATTGTTGCTGCTGTTCAGGACATAGATCTTGTTCGTTACCGGATTCACCGTCAGGGCGCCTGGGGTGGAATCCGTGGACACGCTGGTCGTATCGAGGGTTGCGCCGTCGATGACGGACACAGTCTTGTCCCAGCGGTTCGATGTGTATATCTTGTTCGTCACCGGGTTCACCGCCACCCGGCGCGGCAACCAGCCCACGACCACCGGCGTCGTAGCGTTGGTAGCGCCATCGATCACCGTGGCTATCTGGCCCCCTCCATTCGCGACGTAGATCTTGTTGGTGACTGTGTTCACCGCCACGGCCGTGGGTAGCTCGTCTACCCCGACTTGAGTCGTGTCGTCTGTCTCGCCATCAATCACGGTCACGGTGCTGTCGGAGCGATTCGCAACGTATATCCTGTTAGTAACTGGGTTCACCGCCAAGGCGGTAGGTTGAGCGCCCACAGGGACTGTAGCTGTCGTATGGGTTGCGCCGTCTACTACGGTAACGGTGCTGTTCCTGTTGTTGGCGACATAGATCTTGTTTGTGGCCGGGTTCACCGCCAAGGCTTCGGCCCATGCACCTACCCGCACGTTGGTTGTCTCGTAGGTTGCGCCGTCAAAGATCTTCAGGTAGGCGTAGTCGCGGCCGTATGCGACGTAGAATTCGTTCGTGACCGGGTTCACCGCCATGGCGGATGGAGTGTCCATCAGGAATGTGGTGGTGTCGTTGGTCGCGCCATCGAGAACGATCACGGTGTTACCACCAAGACCGTAGATGCTGTTCGTGACCGGGTTCACCGCCGCGGCACCCGCTCCGCCAAATGGTACGTGCGTGTCATTCGTCGCCCCCTCGATAACCGTCACATTGTCGCCTTCCTCGTTGGCGACGTAGACCTTGTTCGTGACCGGATTCACTGCCAAAGCGCAGGGACCCGAGTCAGTGGCCGCCAGCACCGTATGGCTGGTCGCGCAGTTGATGACTGTTACCTCGTTGCTGCCGTAGTGCGCGACGTAGACTTTGTTCGTAACCTGGTTCACCGACACTCCGACCTGTCCTGTGCCTGCGGGTATGACAACTGCGTCGTAGGTTGCGCCGTCGATCTCCGTCACGTCACCGCCCTGGTTCGCGATGTATATCTTGTTGGTGACATGGTTCACCGCCACCCCACAAGGAGAAGCGCCCGCGGGCACCGTGGTCGTGCCATTGGTCGCGCCGTCGATTACGGTCACGTCGCCGCCGGTGCGGTTCGCGACGAAGATGTTATTCGTCACCGGATTCACCGCCAATGCGCAGGGACCGGAGTCTGTAATGACCAGAGCCGTGTCATTTGTCGCGCCGTTGATAACCGTCACGTCAGCGCTGCCGCGATTCGCGACATAGACCCTGTTTGTGGCCGGGTTCACCGCTACGGCACACGGGTCGAGATTTGCGGGCACCACGGACGTGCCGTTGGTCGCACCGTCGATCACCGTCACGTTGCTGCTCGCCTCGTTCGCGACGTAGATCTTGTTCGTGACCAGGTTGACCGCTACGGCACAGGGTGACGTGCCTGCGGGGACGGTGGTTGTGGCGTTGGTCGCGCCGTCGATCACCGTCACGCTGTTGCTCGCCTCATTCGCGACGTATATCTTGTTCGTAACAGGGTTCACGGCAACGCTGCGGGGACCAGTGCCGGTGGCCACCAGGGCAGTATCGTTGGTCGCGCCGTCGATGACCGTCACATTGTCGCTGCCCTGGTTCACGACGTACACCTTGTTCGTAATCGGGTTCACGGCCGCGGCACAGGGGGCATCGCCTGCTGGCACGGTGGTTGTGACTATTCCCGCCCAGGCAGTTCCGACACAGGCGACAACCGCCAGGAAAACCGTCAGCATTCCGATACTACGGCTCTTCGTTGACATCATCATTCCTCCTCGCTCTTGCCGGCCGAGACGGACGGCGCAGGAAGTACTCCCATCGCAATCGCGCAAAGGAGAAACCGACGGCCTCTGCCTCTTGAGTTAGGAGTGAGGTACGGTACGAGCGGACCGGTCAGGAAGCCAACCTTCATTTAGCACCCCCGACATGAATCTGAATTTGTCCAGTCGGCGCCGAGAGGAGCACCGCGGCGGACACCAAACCACTCCGCCGCATTCGGCGTCGTTATGTTAATTATAGTCCCCCCCGGCCAGAGTCAAGACCGGGGCCGGGTGAAGCCGCAGGGACTAAGGACAGGCACCGTATCTCGGGAAGCCTCGGGACATCGCGCTGCCGCAGGCAGCGAGTGAGCAGCTAGGAAGGTAGCAGTGAGCAGTTGGCCGGAGTCCTTCGACAGCAGGCTGGGTTTGACGGGTCGCACAGTTGGACTATACTGACGCGTGACTCTGGAACACAGGCTGCTGCTCTACATTGAGACGTCGGTGTTTGGCTTCTGCTTCGAAACCGAGCCGCGCAATGCCATTCGCCGCGAATCGGCACTGGCGCTGTTGGAACAGCTCCGCCTCGGTGTACTCAACGGCGGCACCTCGCCAGTGACATTCCACGAATTCGAGAATGCAGCCGAACCGCTCCGGTCCAGGTTGTTGGGTCTGCTCGATGATATGCCGATCCTGCCGGCCGATGATGATGAGGTAGAGCGACTGGCTGAGGTCTACTTGCATGAAGGTATCGTGCCCGGGAAGTTCGCCGATGACGCCAGGCACATCGCCTATGCCACGGCCGGCAAGGCGGACGTACTCGTGTCGCTGAACCTGCGGCATCTTGCGAATGAGTGGACCGAAAGGAAAGTGGAAGTAGTGAATCAGCGTGAGGGATACAAGGCGCTGCACATCAGGACTCCCGAAGAGGTACTTAGCTATGAAGGTTGATGGACTGGATTGGATAGACTGGCTGCACAAGGCCAGAGAGAAATCAGAGCGGGAACGGATACGCCGCGGGATCAGCGGCGCGGAATGGCTCAAGGAGATTCGAACTCGGGCTGAGGCATTCAAGCGGGAACGGGCCAGCCATGAGGCGTCAGTGGTTCATGACCGCAAGCAGGGCGCTGGAGATAGTACCGAGACACCATAGCCGGCGTGAGCCAGGGACAGGCACCCTATTTCGGGAAGCTTCGGGACATCGAGGCATTTCAGATTGCAGATTGGCCACGGCTTCGCCGCGAGTCCGTTGTCCTTCGTCAGTCGTCCTTCGTCATTGCTGCCCATGTCACGCGGTTGAGCCATCGGATGGCACCCGCCTGCGGCAGAGCATCATGAACCGCGGCCGTCAGCCGTAGGCTGTCGGCCATCCGTCCGCCCATTAGACACGTCTGCCCTCCTGGCGGTTTGAGGATAACGAGGGTTACATGCTTCCCCGCATTGAAGCTCGAAGTGCAATGAGGCGGGAGGCAACTGAGCGCTACTTGATGATGCGGGCCTCCGCACGTTGGAGCGCCGGCACCAGCAGGAGTGAGTCGTACGCCGCACCGAGCCAGGCCTTCTCCTTCAGCTCCAAAGGCATTCTCACGGTGTGGGGCACTGCGGTCCTGCGCCGCAGAGCGGAGTACCAGTTCCAGATGCCGGTGGTGAACTTCGCGTCCGGGCGCGACGAGAAGCCCATGTTGCCCAAGGCGATGCTCTCACGCGCCGTTGAAGTCCCCAGCCACCTGCATACGGCATCAAGCGTGTTCCGCGTGCTGTTGTTGGCGTAGTGAGTAGCTACTGCCATCAGTTCGAGGAACCGGCTCAAGTCCTTGCCTCGGCGGCTGATGATTGGATCGGCTGCCGCAATTACGGTGCCGGGGCGGTCTTCAAACCGG
>CAZVCQ010000158.1:0-6885 GCA_964626085.1 uncultured bacterium | reverse complement strand
AGCTCTTTTATTCGCACTTCGGGCTAAACTATATGAGCGACCGCCTCCAAGTCAAGCCCCATAAATGATAGACGGGGACGGTTTTCCGGACCTCGACCGAAGCTCTTGTCGGAGCCTTCAATGAACCTCTTGAGGAATCTTTCCAGAGGACTTCCTGATGAGCTTTCTGATAAGCTCTCAGCGTAGCTTTCGTGCACTCACGCTGCGCCCGGAATCCTCGAAAACGCGACGCATTCTGCTATACTACGCGCCATGGTCGTCATCGTCGGCCGGCCGAATACCGGCAAGTCAACGCTCTTCAACCGCCTGGTCGGCGGACGGGTCGCCATCACCCTGCAGGAGTCGGGCATCACCCGCGACCGCATCATCCGCGACGTGGAGTGGCTCGGCCGCCGGTTCAAGGTCGTTGACACCGGCGGGCTGGTCCCGAACTCGAAAGTCGAGATGAACCGCGAGGTCGAGCGCCAGGTGCAGATCGCGCAGGACGAAGCCAAGGTCATCGTGCTGGTGGTAGATGGTTCGGCCGGGCTCCAGCCGCTCGACGCGGAAGTCGCCGCCCGCCTGCGCCGCGCCGGCCGCGAGTTCATCGTCGCGGCGAACAAGCTCGACATCAAGCGCAAGTTCGAGGCGGCCGATTTCCACAAGCTGGGCGCGGTGGCGCTCATCCCGATTTCGGCGGAGACCGGTACTGGTGTGGACGTACTGCTTGAGGCAATTCTCTCCCGGCTGCCCCCGGACGACCGGACGAAGCGGGCCGACGTGCTGTCGCTGGCCATCATCGGCCGGCCGAACGTCGGCAAATCATCGCTGATGAATTACCTGCTCGGTCACTCGCGCGCTATCGTCACGGCCACGCCCGGTACTACGCGCGACGTCATCGAGGAGTCGTTCGAACTCGAGGGGAAGGCCTATCGCCTGCTCGACACTGCCGGCATCCGTCGGAAGCCGCGGGTGAGCGAGCCGGTCGAGTACTATTCGGTCACCCGCGCGATTGAGCAGATTAAGCACTGCGACGTCGCCCTGGTGATGTTCGACGCGTTCGACGGCCCGACCAACCAGGACAAGCGCATCGTCAATCTCGTGGAGGAACGGAGCCGCGGGCTGGTGGTCGTCGCCAACAAGATGGACACCGTGCCGGATGAGCTCAAGGACAAGGTGCGCGACTGGGTGAAGAAGGAGCTCCGTTTCGCGGACTACGCGCCGGTGATGTTCACGTCGGTGCTGCAGGGCCTGGGTGTAACCGAAACCGTGCACGAGGCCCGCCGGGTCTGGGAAAACGGCGCGCAACAAGTGCCCGGGTCGAAGCTCCGCGACAAAATCTTCCCGTTGCTGGAGAAGAACCAGCCCCGGTTTGACTGTCGTGTAATCGCGCTGACCCAGGTCGGCACGCGGCCGCCGACCTTCCGTCTGCGCGTAACCCGACCCACCGCGGTCACGCCGGCGTACGAGCGCTTCGTGATTGCTGAAATCCGGAAGAGATCCAGGCTCATCGGCTACCCGTTGCGCATCAAGGTCACGCGCTGAAGGGATCAAGGGGTCGAGGATTCAAGGAATCCAGTGGTGGAAGCAACCACAGATGACACCATTGTCACCCTGCTCGTTCCTACGGTCGCGAAGCGTCACGAGTCTGCGAGTCGAAGGGTCTCTCAGAACAAACCGCAGATTACGCAGATGACGCAGGCTGGCTCGGCCAGAACCCCAGAACCCCTGGACCCTTGAACCCCGGTTCCAAACGCCGCCTGAACCCAGTCTGGTTCGTTGTTGCCGCGGTCGTAGCCGTCGTCACGGTCGCCGCCTTCTATCTGCTCGGGCCACGCCCGCGCCGCGTCGTGCCGACCGAGCTGAAGCCGACCCCCACCGGCACGGTGAACATCCTCATCATCGGCAAGGACGCCCGCGCCGTCGGCCCGGTCCTGAACGAAGGCAGGCAGCGGAACAAACGCGAGGTGCAGTCTCACTCCGACATCATCATCGTTTGCCACATCAACTTCGGCATGCCTGCGGTCAACCTTGTCGCGATTCCGCGCGACCTGCTGGTCGAGGTGCCGGGCATCACCGCCGCTGGCTCGAACACCGACTTCATCCACATGGAGAAAATCGCCCATACCTATGCCATCGGCGGTGACAAGCTCCTGCGCAAGACCGTCTCCAGCCTGCTCGGCATCCCGATTCACCGCTCCATCGCCTTCGACTTCGATACATTCCGGATGGCGTTCGACATCCTCCGACCGTTCATCGGCGCGCTACGCATCGGCGACGTGAACCTGACCGAACGTGACCAGGCGCTCATGTTCGCCCGCAAGCGCTACGGGCTGAAGTTCGACGACGCGGACCGCTGCCGCAACGCGGTCTCGCTTATCCACGGTGTAATGGAACGGACATGGTGGCTGGGCGGGACACGCCTCGGCGACATGGTCATCGCCCGGCTGCTGGCGATTGTCGGTGAGGATACTGACCTGACCGTCAATGAAGTCCACCAGGTGGCCGACGGCCTGCGCCGGGTTGGTTTCAGCCCGGTCAAAACCGGCGGCGCGGTGCTGGTCGGCGAGGGGGCCGAGGTGACGCTGGCGAGATACAACATGACGCTCTCCTGCTATCTGCCGGCGTACGGGGAAATCGCGAAGCAGGTGGAACGTTTCCTGTTGGACAAGAAGGACGTGGCCGCGCTGGACTTCATGACCCAAGAGAAGTACAGCGCCCCGGGCTATCTGTTCGCGAACTATGTCGTGCCGTCGGATTCGGCCGACTCGCTCGCGTTGCCGTTCGACACTGCCGGTATGGACACGCAGGTGAAATCGACATTGCTGAAAGAACTGGGCAAGACCAAGGGGCCGGACCGAAATCGTCACGGGATTTCAGATAGTGTCCCGGCCGAAACCACGACCACCGACTCCGCTGGCAAGCGCTGATTGCGCTGGCACTCAAGCACCAATCTTCAAGCCTCAATGACCAGCCAACGAGGAAATGACCAAGCGCGATCTATCGGACTTCGTCATTGGCTTGTTGGGACTTGGGAATAGCGCGGGCGATTACACGCGGTCGCCCGCTTGGGCCGCAGCTAGGCTACGGGTGGAATCAAGGCCGCTGCGGCCCTAACCGCGCCGCGGAAGGCATCCTGACCCGCGCCCAGCTTGTCGAGCTGGCCGCCGCCTTCGGCCAAATCCGGCCTGCCGCCGCCGCCGCCGCCGATTGCCGGGCCGACGGTCTTGGCCAGCTTGCCTGCGGGTAGCATAGCCTGCAGGTCCGGGCTGACGAAAACGACGTAGCGAATACGCGGCCCCTCACCGCCGGTCAGCAGGCCCGCGTACTTCTCTTTCAACAACTCCCGCACGCGGTCGGACAACAGGCGCAGTTCGCCGGTCTCGAACTTCGGGAAGTGCGCGACGACCGCGCGCGTACCGCCGATATCTTCGGCCGCGGCCGCGAGTTCGTCTCCCGCGGCGTGCGCGAGTTGGGCGGAGATGCCAGCGAGCTTGGCGTCGAGCCGTTTGAGATCTTCGGTCAGGCTCGCCACCTTCTTGGTCAGCGCTTCCTCGGTCCCGCCGAGCTGCCCGCACAGCTCGGTGATGGTCGCCCGCTCGAACGCCGCGCACTCGAACGCCGCCTTGCCCACCAGCGCCTCAATCCGGCGTATGCCCGCGGCCACGCCAACCTCGGACACGATGCGGAACAGGCCGATCTCGCCGGTCGACCGGAGGTGCGTGCCGCCGCAGAGCTCCTTGGAGAACTCACCGATGCTCACGACCGTCACGCGCTCGCCGTAGGTGTCTCCGAAGAACGCCAGCGCGCCAGCGGCCCTGGCTTCTTCGAGGCTCTTCTCGGTACGCTTCAGCGGGATGTCGGCCACGACCTGCGCGTACACCAGCCGCTCGACAGCCGCGACCTGCTCCAGCTTCATCGGCTCAAACGCGGCGAAGTCGAACCGCAACCGCCCCGGCTCGACCAGCGAACCTTCCTGCTTCACGTAGTCGCCGAGCGTCTTCCGGAGCGCCGCATGGAGCAGGTGGGTCGCGGTGTGGGCCCGCTCAATCTCGCGCCTCCGCTCCTTGTCTACCGTGACGAAGACCTTGCCGGCGGAGATCTCGCCCCGCACGCGCTTCGCCTTGCAGGCAGGCACGCCTTGCTTCGTGTACGTGCCGAGCACTTCAAGCTCGAACCCCTCGCCGATAATCCGGCCGGTGTCGCCAACCTGGCCGCCCATCTCGGCGTAGAACGGGCTCTGCTTCAGCACGACTTCGTAGAGGCCGTCGGGCAAATGCGCGGAGCTGGCTATCTCGGTGTCGACCTCATCGCGTTCGTAGCCAACGAACTCCCAGTCGGCCGCGCCTTTGTGCGCCGGACCGGCAGTCATGCTGATGAACGTTTCCTTGCGACTCCGTTCACGTTGTTCCTGCATCGCCCGCTCGAACCCGTCGGTGTCGAGCTTCACGTTGGCCTCTTCGGCCAGCTCCTTGACCAGTTCGATGTGGAACCCGAAGGTATCATGCAGCTTGAACAGGTCTTCGCCCGGAATCACGCCGTCGCGCTTGTGCGCTTCCAGCACGTTCTGCCAACGCTCTAGCCCGGCGTCGAGCGTGCGCAGGAACCGCTCCTCCTCAGACTTTATGATGAGCGCCGCCTGCTCGCGCTTGGCCACGGCTTCCGGGTACCACTGGCGCATCAACTCGACGACCTCGCCCGAGACCTTGTACATGAACGGTTCGGCCACGCCCTGCCGGTGGGCGAAGAGCAGTGCGCGACGCAGGATGCTGCGCAGGACGTAACCGCGCGCCTCGTTCGACGGGATTACGCCGTCGGCAATGGCGAAGGTCAGGGCTCGCGCATGGTCCGCGGCCACGTAGAGCATCTGCTTATACTCGTTCTTCGTTGTACGTTCATCGTTCATCGTTTCCGGACTGAGCATCTTCGCGGTCGCCTTCACAATCGGAGCATACAGGTCGGTTTCGAAAATGGTCTTCTTCTTCTGGGAAACCATCGCCAGCCGCTCCATGCCCATGCCGGTGTCGATGCCCCGGTTCTTCAAGGGCTCGCGCGTGCCGTCCGGCAACTGGTTGTACTGCGGGAAGACGATGTTGTAGACTTCGCTGAACCGGTCGCAGTCGCAGCCCGGCCCGCACGTCGCCTTGCCGCAGCCGAGTTCGGCCCCGAGGTCTACGTAGATTTCTGAGCAAGGCCCGCACGCACCGCCGCCGCCGACCGGGCCCCAGAAGTTGTCCTTGACGCCGAGGCGCACGACCCGGTTCTCCGGCAGCCCGACCTTGGTGCGCCAGATGTTGTACGCCTCGTCGTCTTCTTCGAATACCGAAGCATAGAGCCGGTCCGCGTCGAGCTTCACCACCTGCGTCAGGTACTCCCACGCCCAGGGAATTGCCTCATGCTTGAAGTAGTCCCCGAACGAGAAGTTGCCAAGCATCTCAAAGAACGTGCCATGGCGCGGGGTCTTGCCCACGCGATCGAGGTCCGACGCACGCAGGCACTTCTGGATTGAGGTGGCCCGGCGATACGGCAGTTCAACCGTGCCCGCCCAATACGGCTTGAACTGCACCATCCCGGCGCTGGTGAAGAGCATGGTCGGGTCGTCCCGCGGAATCAGGGATGAACTCGGCACAATCTTATGTTCCCGCTGGGCGTAGAACTCAAGAAACGTCCGGCGCAGCTCTCGGTGGTTCATTGCGGCTCTATTGTATAGCTAAACCTGCTCGGCGCAACAGAATGCACTGCCGGTCAGGCTGATTCTCCTGCATCCAGATTCGTGACCTGGCGGATCGTATCCGGCGAGAAGCCGCGGCGGGCGAGGAGGGCGTAGAGCCGGCGCTTAAGCACCGCCGGTTCGAGCCGCTTGTTGCGGCTCAGGTACTTCTCGGCCACTTCCCGCGCGGCCGCGGTCTCGTCCGGTGCCTGCTCGATAGCCGCGTCAATTTGCTGCCGGTCAATGCCGCGCTTGATGAGTTCGCCCCGCACGCGCCACTTGCCCTTGTGCCCGATGGCGATACGGTCTTCGGCGAACCGCCGCGCGAACCCCGCGTCGTCAACCATCTTCAACTCGGCCAGCCTTTGCAGGGTGTGGGAAACTATGTCCGGCGAGAAGCCCTTGCGCGTCAGCCGCTGCGTCAGTTCGCTTGTAGTCCGCGCCTTGTAGGAAAGCAGCAGGAACGCGTACTGCCGCGCCGCGTGCAACTGCTCTTCGTGGGCAATCCGGTCGAGTTCGGCACGGTCGACCTCGCGCCCCACGCGCAGGCCGAGCGCGCCTACCGTCTCGCTGGACAGACCGAAAAGGAACGTTCCGTCGAGGAAGACCGAGACCCGCCGCTTATTTCTTTTTTGCGGCTGGAGCGCGGTTATCTTCATCGGCGGCTTCGCGCTGTGCTATCTTGCCGGCCTTCGGTATCTTCAACTTCTCGTAGAGCTGCGCCTCAGCCTTGGCCGCGACCGGCGCGTTCTCCTTCAGGAACTGAACCGCCGCGTCACGGCCCTGGCCGATTCTCATGTCGCCGAATGCGTACCAGGTGCCGGACTTCGTGAACACCCCATGTTCCGCGCCCATGTCCACCAACTCGCCGAGGCGCGAAATGCCCTGGCCGTAAATCAGGTCGAACTCGACCTGACGGAACGGCGGCGCCACCTTGTTCTTCACGACTTTGACGCGGGTCCGGCTGCCGATGATGTCCTCGTCCTTCTTGATGGCGGCGATGCGCCGGATGTCGAACCGCATCGTGGCATAGAACTTCAGGGCGAGTCCGCCGGTAGTGGTTTCCGGGCTGCCGAACATGACGCCGATCTTGTGGCGAATCTGGTTGGTGAAGACGGCGCAGGTCTTGGAGCGCGCGGCGACGCCGGAGAGCTTGCGCATCGCCTGCGACATCAGCCGCGCCTGGACCCCGACGA
>CAZVCQ010000157.1:0-6902 GCA_964626085.1 uncultured bacterium | reverse complement strand
ATTACACGGCTGGCGATACGTCCACCGCTACATCCTGATGAACAACGAGAGGTACCTTGAGAGACGCAATCGCGCATGCGGCGGGATAGAAACGCGGGCCTTGCAGTGAGGGTCATGCGTTCTCGTTGACCGGGGAGAGTGGTACGGTAGGATTGCAGCGACATTCAGCAGTGAAAGGACAAGTATGAAGTTCCTTGTGATCGGCGCCGGGATGCAGGCGCGGGCGGTCGCCTATGACCTCGTGAGGCAGAACGATGTTGACGAGGTCAGGATTGCCGATATTGACCCGGAACGGCTGCAGAATCTGGAGCGGGCGCTTGGCAGCAAGAAGGTCCGGACGTTTGTCGCAGACGCCGGGGACCGGCAACGCATGACTGAATTGATGGAGTCGTGCGACGTCGCGGTGAGCTGCGTGCCGTACTTCTTCAATCTCGGGCTTGCGCGGGCCGCAGTCGCGACGCGGACGCACTTCTGCGACCTGGGCGGGAACAACGACGTGGTGCATGCCGAACTTGCGCTGAGCACGCAGGCGAAGAAGGTCGGCGTCACTGTGGTCCCGGATTGCGGACTCGCGCCGGGGATGGTGAGCATCCTTGCCGCGGACGGGTTCTCTCGGCTGCAGCGCACTGACGCCATACACATCCGAGTGGGCGGGCTGCCGCGCAAGCCAAAGCCGCCGCTCAACTATGCGCTCGTGTTCTCGGCCAACGGACTGATCAACGAGTACGTGGAGCCGTGCCTGGTTCTGCGCGCCGGCAATCTCACGTGGCGTGAGCCGCTGACCGACGTTGAGGAACTGACATTCCCCAGACCGTTTGGCAGGCTGGAGGCGTTCAATACTTCGGGCGGGTCGTCGACACTCCCCAATACTTATCGCGGCCGCGTGAGGACACTCGACTACAAGACGATTCGGTACCCGGGCCATTGCGCCAAGGTACGGCTGCTCCTCGACCTCGGCCTGACCGATACGAAGCCAGTCGAGGTCGACGGCAAGAGTATCGTTCCGCGTCACTTGCTGATTCAGCGGCTGGTGGCGGTGCTGCCCTGGGAGAAGGACGATGTCGTGCTGCTGAGGGTGGAGGTCGAAGGGAAGGGGAAGACGGATAGAGTGACCAAGAGAACTAGAGATCGAGAGATCGAGGGATCGAGTGGCCGAAGGACGGTCACCTACGAGTTGGTAGATCACGCGGACCGGCGGAGCGGGTTGACCGCGATGATGCGGACGACCGGTTTCTCGGCGGCAATCGTCGCGCTGATGCTGGGCCGCGGACAGGTCGAGTGTGCAGGCGCGTTCACCGGCGAGAGTTGCGTGCCATCGGCTGCCTACATCCGGGAGTTGCGAAAGCGGGGATTGCGACTGCGCGTAACCGAAGCCTGAGCTTCGGCTGGTTTGACTGCTGTCGGGAAACCGTCTATACTATTCACTCCGTGGCAATTAAGGCTATCTACCGGCCCGCCGATGAGTTGATGGCGAACGCGGTCCGCGACCTGTTCGAGGAGAACGGGATTCCGGCCATGGTTCGCTCGTTCCAGATTCCGGCCTACGACGGCCTGGCGCGCATGATGCGCCCGGTCTGGGGCGAGGTCCTGGTAGAGGAGGAGAACATGGCCAGGGCCAAGGAACTCCTCGACGCTTTTCTCTCCACGGATACCGGTGAGACCGGTAAGGAAGAGTAGCCCACCGTTGCGGCACGGTCGCCGCATGACGGATTTACTCCCAGCCATTTGTATTTGATGAAGCGAGATCGCAGAACGGAGTCTGGCAGATGAAACTAGTCTATCGTTTCGGTGGCGGCCGAGCCGAGGGCTCGGCGCAAATGAAGGACGTACTCGGCGGCAAGGGCGCGAACCTGGCCGAGATGACCAACCTCGGGCTTCCAGTTCCTCCCGGGTTCACCATCACGACGTCGGCTTGCGTCCACCACATGAAGAAGCGCGAGCTGCCGCGTGGGCTGGACAAAGAAGTCGAGCAGGGCGTCCACTATGTCGAGAGGTTGATGGACCGCAAGTTCGGCGACGCCCACGACCCGCTGCTTTTCTCAGTGCGGTCGGGTGCCCGCGCGTCAATGCCGGGCATGATGGATACGGTGCTGAACCTGGGTTTGAACAACCAGACGGTCCAGGGACTGGCGCGGCGGAGCGAGGACGAGCGGTTCGCCTGGGACTCCTACCGCCGGCTCATCCAGACCTACGGCGACGTGGTGATGGGGATGAAGCCCGAGAGCCAGGAGGAGCGCGACCCGTTCGAGATAGAGATAGAGAAAATGAAGGCTCGGCGCCGCGTGAAGTACGACTTCGAGCTGACCGTAGCCGAACTCAAGGAACTCGTCCGCATATTCAAACGGCTGGTGCAGAAGCGGACCGGCTCGCCGTTCCCGTCCGATCCGCAGAAGCAGCTCTGGGGCGCGATTGCCGCGGTTCTCCGGTCGTGGGACAACGACCGCGCCAAGGTCTACCGCCGGCTCAACAACATCCCCGACGAATGGGGCACGGCCGTGAACGTGCAGGCGATGGTGTTCGGCAACATGGGCGACGACTCCGGGACCGGCGTCGCGTTCACCCGTGACCCGGCCACCGGCCAGAACCGCTTCTACGGCGAGTACCTGATCAACGCGCAGGGCGAGGACGTGGTCGCGGGTGTGCGTACGCCCCAGCCGCTCGACCAACTCCGCAAGGCCATGCCCGCTGTCTACACGGAGCTTTACGCCATCCGCAACAAGCTTGAGTCGCACTACCGCGACATCCAGGACATCGAGTTTACCGTGTCACGAGGTAAACTCTACATCCTGCAGACCCGCACCGGTAAGCGTACCGGGTTCGCGTCGGTCCGTATCGCGCTGGAGATGGTGGCCGAGGGGCTCATCATGCGCGACGAGGCGATGCTGCGCATCGAGCCCAATGCCATCAACCACCTGCTTCAGCCGATCTTCGACCCGACGGCCAAGAAGCAGGCATTCGCCGAGGGGAAGCTACTCGCCACCGGTCTCGCAGCCGGGCCGGGCGCGGCCAGCGGCAGAATCTACCTAACCGCCGCCGGGCTCGAGGCGGCGAAGGCCAAGGCCGACCACGAGCGGCGCCCGCACCGCCACAGCGCGCGCGAGACGTTCATCCTCGTGCGCGAGGAGACGAGCCCCGAGGACATCAAGGGCATGCGCGCCGCGGTCGGCATCCTGACCGCGCGCGGGGGGATGACCAGCCACGCGGCGCTGGTCGCTCGCCAGATGGGCAAGGTCTGCGTAGTCGGTTGCTCCGACATCCACGTCGACTACCAGAAGAGAGTGATGACCGTTGGCAAGCGGACGTTCGCCGAGGGAGACTTCGTGTCGCTCGACGGGTTCATGGGCCAGGTCTACGAGGGGAAGATGAAGACCAACCCGTCCGAGGTGATACAGGTGCTGGTCAGCAAGACCCTGAAGCCTTCGCAGGCGCCGGTCTACCGTCAGTTCGCGCGGTTGATGCGGTGGGCCGACCAGGTGCGCCGGCTGCGGGTGCGCGCCAACGCGGACCAGCCGGACCAGGCTGCCGCCGCGGTCGCGCTGGGCGCCCAGGGTATCGGCCTCTGCCGCACCGAGCACATGTTCTTCGGCCCGGGGCGTATCGACCGGTTCCGCGCCATGATCCTCGCCGAGACCGAAACCGAGCGCCGCCGCGCGTTGGCAAAGTTGCTGCCGCTGCAGCGCCGCGACTTCGAGGGTATCTTCCGGGCGATGGAAGGCCGGCCGGTGACCATCCGCACACTCGACCCGCCGCTGCACGAGTTCCTGCCCCACACCGAGGAGGAGATCGCGGCCGCCGCGAAGACCATGGGCGTACCGGCCGAGCGGCTGCGGCGCCGGGCGCGCGAGCTGCGCGAGGCGAACCCGATGCTCGGCAACCGGGGTTGCCGGCTCGGCATCATTATGCCGGAGATAACCGAGATGCAGGCCCGCGCCATCTTCGAGGCGGCGTGCGCGGTCAAGCGCTCCGGCGTCGAGGTGAAGCCGGAAGTGATGATACCGCTGGTCAGCGACGTGGTCGAGCTGGTGCGCCAGCGCGCAGTCGTGGAGCAGGTCGCGGGGCAGGTCTTCAAGGAGACCGGCGTCTCGGTCGGCTACCAGGTTGGGACGATGATCGAGGTACCGCGCGCGGCGGTGACCGCGGACCAGATAGCCCGCGAGGCAGACTTCTTCTCGTTCGGCACCAACGACCTGACCCAGATGACCTACGGGTTCTCGCGCGACGACGTCGGTGCGTTCCTGCCTCAGTACCTGCAGCGCGGCATCCTCAAGCGCGACCCGTTCGAGACACTCGACCGGACCGGAGTCGGCACGCTGGTGAAGATGGGCGTGCGCCTCGGCCGCGAGACCAAGCCCGAACTGAAGGTCGGTATCTGCGGCGAGCACGGCGGCGACCCGGACTCGGTGAAGTTCTGCCACGGGATCGGGCTCAACTATGTGAGCTGCTCGCCTTTCCGGGTGCCGATTGCGCGTCTGGCCGCGGCCCAGGCCGTGCTCGAAGAGAAGGCGGCTCTGCCGCACGTGGCGAACGGCAAAGAGCATTCGGTCGTTTAACGGAGAGAGCCGATGGACAACAAACTGAAGCAGAGACTCGACGAGGTCCTCAGTCGGCATCCGGACGTGAGGGTCAACCCGAATCGCGAGACGATGATCGGGGATGCAGTGGTCCGGCGCGAAGCGATGGTCGCGGCGTGCGGCTGCCTCGCGATGTGGACGCCACCGGAGTCGACCGGGCGCAGCCCGCAGGACACGGTCACCGTACGTCGGCCCGAATCCGAGAAGAACATCGACTGGGACGCGCCGAACAACGTGCCGATTGCGCCGGAGACGTTTGACATGGCGTTCGCCGACGCGCTGACCGCGCTCGAGGCCAAACCACGGCTGTACGCGGTGGACCGCGTACTCGGGGCGGATTCCGGACACGCGCTTCCCGTGCGGGTGGTGAGCAACCGGGCGCTGACGGTGTTGTTCGCGGACAACATGTTCCGGCGGGTTCCGGTTGACATCGGCAAGTCCTGCTTTGCTTCCCGGCCTTACACTCTCGTCGTCCTGCCGTACGACAAGCTCGACCCGGCCCGCTACGCCGGCCGGCTGCGGACGATTCCGGAGACCGGCAAGACTTCAACCATGGCCATCGCAATGGACGTGGACCGTCGGTGCGGTGTGATCTTCGGCTCGGCCTACGGCGGCAGCGTAAAGAAGCACATGTTCACGGTTATGAACTACCTGCTGCCGCTGGAAGGCATTCTGCCGCTTCACTGCTCGGCCAACGAGGGCCGGAACGGCGATGTGGCGCTGCTGCTGGGGCTTTCGGGCACGGGCAAGACCACGCTCTCGGCCGACCCGCGGCGGGCTTTGCTGGGCGATGACGAACATAGCTGGAGCGACAACGGGGTGGCTAATTTCGAAGAAGGCTGCTACGCCAAGCTCATCAACCTGAACCCGAAGAAAGAGCCGGATATCTACCGGGCGTGCTTCCATGAAGCGCCGTACCTCGAGCACGGCGCGATCATTGAGAACGCGATGGTCTACCCGGACGGCCGATTCGACCTTGACGACGAACGCTACACGCCCAACTCGCGCGGTTCCTATCCGCTGTCGTTCTTGTCGAATATCAAAACGCCGCCGGTCGGCGGCCACCCGAAGACAATACTTTTCCTCACCGCCGACGCGAACGGCGTGCTGCCGCCGGTCGCGCGACTCTCGCGCAACCAGGCGATGCTCTGGTTCCTGATGGGTTATACTTCCAAGCTCGCCGGCACCGAAACGGGCATCGTCGAGCCGAAGAGCACGTTCTCGCGCTTCTTCGGAGCTCCGTTCATGCCGCTCAATCCGGACATCTATGCCCGGATGCTGGGGGAGAGGCTGGACCGGCACGGCGCACAGGTCTATCTTGTGAACACCGGCTGGAGCGGCGGCCCCTATGGCATCGGGAAGCGGATGGACATCAGTCTGACCCGGGAAATCGTCGAGGCCGCGCTGAACGGCTCGCTGGACAAGGTCGAGTACGACATGGACCCGATCTTCCATCTTGGCGTTCCGAAGAGCTGCCCGGGTGTGTCCGACCCGACCGTGCTGAACCCGCGCAACACCTGGCCGGACAAAGCCGCCTACGATGAGCGAGCGAAGAAACTCGCGGCTGAGTTCTGCGCCCAGTTCGACAAGGCGTACGGTGGGAAGAGAATCGACGTCTCGGTCGCGGGCGAGTGCCCCGGCAAGTGATACAGAGACTGTAGTCCGTCCGGACGCCTGCCCACGCCGCTAACCGCAGTCGGAGAGTCCGTGCGAGCAGTCGCGCTCCAACTGGGCCAGACCTTCGTGTCTTGGCCCCATGGCCGGGTCAACCGTGCGCCGGGCCCCGCTTTCGGTTTGACTCCACCTGCCCGTTACTCCATAGCGACCGCGTGCGTTCCAGACTGCATTCGATCTTGATGGAGATGAGACAATGACATGTCCCCGCCGCCCCCGACACGGAACC
The DNA here is from genome assembly GCA_964626085.1 of uncultured bacterium. Lineage (GTDB taxonomy): Bacteria > Hydrothermota > Tepidihabitantia > Tepidihabitantales > Tepidihabitantaceae > UBA2258. The sequence goes on along the minus strand of CAZVCQ010000157.1, from coordinate 428 downwards.
CGACACGACTTGACAGCAGGCGCCTCTTCACACAAGATTAGTGACATCATGCGGCGAGTGCGAGATCCACAGTCTGCTAGCTCGGTGCATACCATAGGGGATTGGAGTGGCGTGTTTCGTAAGATGAGACGTGCTGTAGGCCTGTACAGGGAACGCGGTCCCAAAGCATTTGTTGTTGCTTTGAAACGCCGATATAGCCTGCCAATTCCCGTAAGCACGAGATTCAGGTGGGAGGCAGGGATTCCATCCGAGATAGAATACTGGGACAAATGGCTGAGGACAAACGGGTTACGACCCTCGGACGATTACCGATTTAGGCTCGACCCTCATGCTCGTCTGCAAGCAGGGGCCGCTGTTCTTCTTCCATCCTGGGCAGAGTGGACTGCCCCCGATTTGCTGGACAGTTTCTTAGGCGGCATTTGCTAGCT
>CAZVCQ010000156.1:0-6937 GCA_964626085.1 uncultured bacterium | reverse complement strand
CCGTCGGGCGCGAAATCCAGTCGATCCTGTGACTCAATGTCGGGTTTAGGGAGCCAATAGTTAATTGACAGGCCACACCGAAGTCCTATAATCTAAACGTCCGCGTCCGGCGACTGCCCGGGCGGGTGACACGAAACGTATTGAATGAAGAAACAGAAGTCAAGCACGACCGCGCATCGGACAACGGCGGTCTCTCTGAAGCTAATTCCTAACCTCGATAGGAGGCAGTGATGCGCAGAATAGTAATCGCGGTGACCTTGCTGGTTGCCGCTTCTTTCGCCCAAGACACCCTGCTCACAGAGAACTTCAACTCCAACTGGCGCACCAACAACCCACCCGGCGCGTGGCGGATATTCCACACCGGCGGCGCGCCAATGGGCAACGGCGACTGGGACCGCGACTCGGGACACGCACCGTGGACCGGCCACCCGACTGCGTTTGCCGCCATCTGGCCGCAGACGCCGATGGACAACACCCCGGACTCGCTCATCTCGCCGATTATCGACTGCCGCGGCTACATTAACGTCACCGTGCGCTGCAGCACCGATTTCACGAATGTCGGACTGAACCCGTACACTGCGCAGATCCGATACTCCATTGACAGCGGAGCGACTTTCCCGTACGTCGCCCGTGACTACTACAACACCGTCACCGGGACGGTATGCGAATCGTTGGTCCTGGACCAGGCGATGGATATGCCCGGGGTGCAGATTGCCTGGGTCTTCTACGGCGACCTCTGGAACATCGATCACTGGTTCGTAGACGACGTCATCGTAACCGGCGAACACCACCCGTATACCGTCCTGATGGCTCAGGACTTCGACACCACATGGAGCACAAACAATCCGCCGACCGGGTGGCGGATATTCCACACCGCGCCTCCCGACTCCGGCCGGGACGATTGGCATCGGGAGAACGCCAACGCCTCGCCGTGGGTCGACCACCCGTCACCGTTCGCTGCCATCGCGACATCACTGACCCCGGATGCGCCGCCTGATTCCCTCATTTCTCCGGCCATCAATTGCGCCGGGTTCCGTAACATAACACTGATCTGCAGCACGCTCTTCTACTACTTCTCGAGCCAGCCGTACACCGCCCAACTCGTCTATTCGACTGACAACGGCGTAACCTGGCCATACGTGCTGCATGACTACCGGTTCGACCACGTTACCGGGCCGATATGGGAATACCTGAAACTCCCCTATGCCAAGGGGAAATCCCAGGTCCGCATCGCCTGGGTGTATGATGGCGACATCAGCTACATCAACTGGTGGTCGCTCGACGATGTCATGGTGGTGGGCGACTCGAGTCCGGCCTACGACGTGGCGTGTGAGTCGATTGTCTGGCCGATAGACCGGGTTCCGCCCGGCGCGTTCCAACCGTCGGCTGTCTTCCGTAACGTGGGAGATAGCGCACTGACCAACGTGCCGGTGGTATGCAGCCTGTACACCAACACGATGGTCGGTTTGAACGCGTGGACCGGCACGATTGCCAGCCTGCTGCCGGACAGCGCGAGCCAGGTGACCTTCGCGCTTCCGTACACCCTGTCCCTCGGTCAGTATTTCATCAAGTTCTACCCCAACTACGCCGCTGACCAAGTGAGCAGCAACGACACGCTTGCCCGATTCTTTGCGTGCAGCATGCTGAAGGAACTGAGCTATGACGACGGCACGCCGACCGGTTTCAGAACCTGGCCGGTTGGCCACAACGGCTGGGGCGCCTATTTCGATGCGGGCACGTTCCCGGTCTACATCGAATCGCTGAACGTCTATCTCCAGGCACCGGCCGATCCCAACTACTGCGGGTACCAGCTTGCCGTATACCTGGACGACGGCGCCGGCAACCCCGGCAAGCTCTATTTCAAGACTCCGGTCAAGTACGCTGCACCCAGCACCAGCGCCTGGAACTCGGTCTTCGTCGGCGGCGCCGGCCAGGAACTGGTGATGCCGGACGGCAAGTTCTACGTCTTCTACCTGCAGGTCGGCGAGCCCCCGGAATGCCCGGCCCTGGGACGCGACGCTGCGCGCAACCCGCTCGCCAACTACTGGAAGTACCGCAGCGGCGTGATGACGCCCGACTCATCGCCGGGCGACTTCATGATCCGCGCGATCGTCAACTTGTCCCCGGTCACCCCGGCGCTCCGTGACCTCCGCGCCCTGTACGTTGACCAGCCGCTCTACGACTTCGTCCAGCGGCCCTTCAATGCGCCGATAACCCCGAAGGCACGGTTCCAGAACTTCGGCTCCCAGCCCGTGGCGCCGGCTCCCGTCCGGCTCATCATCAGAGGCCCAACTTGGGCCTACATCGACGTCGTGACGCTCGGCTCGCTCGCTCCGGGCCAGGACACGCTGGTGACTTTCGCCAACTGGACGCCGAGAAGGGCGGAACGGTGCTCGGTCTGGATAACGACATTGGCAGGCGGGGACTTGGTCCCGCAGAATAACGACAAGCGATTCGGACTCGAGATATTGAAGGGCGTTCACACCGGTTCGAGTCCGCTTCACTATGGCTGGATTGACTCCGACACCATCGGCGGGCCGACCTACTCCTGGATAGACACGACCGGCTTCACGAGGATCGGCGAACTCGGCGACAACAACTACCAGGTCATCCAGTTCGAGCCGGGGATGCACTTCCCATACTACGACAGCACCTATGACAACGTAGTCGTGTCGTCCAACGGCTGGGTCGCACTCGGGAGCACAAACCCGGGCGGCGACCTCGATACGGTAGCTGACCCACTCCCGACGAACTTCGTTCCCAACCGCTGCGTCTACGCTTGGTGGGACAACCTCGCCGTCGGAGCAGGCTTCGGCCACGGCACACTCTGGTACAAGTGGTTCGGCTTCGCCCCCAATCGGTACATGGTTGTCGTCTACCAGGACGCCAACCGGGTCGGCGCCGACACGTCGAACGGCATCACGTTCGAGCTCATTTTCCACGAGAACGGAAACATCATCTGCCAGTACAAGGACGTCGAGACCGGCGACCTGAGCTTCGACAACGCCAGGAACTCCACGATCGGGCTCGAGAACGTAGCAGGCACCGACGGCCTCTGCTACCTGTATTCTGTGCCGCCGCTGTCCGGCGGAGTCAACGGCCTGGCGAACCGGCTTAGCCCGGGCCGGGCCATCATGCTCTTCCCGGAGAGACGCGACGCAGCCGCGCGCGCCATCATCAGGCCGTCCAGCTACGAGTTCCCGGGCTCGATTACGCCCCAGGCGAAGATCCAGAACAACGGAACGGTAACCGATTCCATCCGGGTTTTCATGCACATCGGCGGCTACTCAGACAACGTACTCGTCACCGGGTTGGCTGCCGGCGACAGCATCAACGTCAGCTTTGCTCCGTGGAACGCAGTGCTGGGGACCTACACCGCGGCCTGCTCGGTCCACATGGTCAATGACGTCGACCCATCGAACAACCTGGTCACAAAGACCGTCAACTTCAGCGTCTGGACCCGCAAAGCCGACATCCCGCCGACCTGGAAGAAGCGCAAGGTCAAGTACGGGGCCCTCTGCTACGCCCCGACCACGAACAAGCTCTACGCGATGAAGGGCAGCGGAACCACCGAACTCTGGACGTACGACGTCGCCTCCGACTCCTGGGATACGCTCGCGCCGATGCCGACCGGCCCGTCAGGCAGGAAGCCGCGCCACGGCGTCCATTTCACCTTCGACCCGAACTACCCGACACCGGCGGGACCGGGCCGCATATGGGCGATCAAAGGCAGCGGCAGGCCCGACTTCTACTACTACGACATCGCCAACGACACCTGGGTCGACCGACGAGGCATGGTCGTGACCTACCGTGACTGGCCCTACAGCAACCGAAGTTACAGGTCACCGAGGAGAGGCGCAGCCATCGAGTACGTGGCCGAGGCCGGCGCCCAGGGCTCGGTCTACGGCATACCGGGCAACAACACGAACTACTTCTGGCGGTACGACATCGCCTCCGACTCCTGGTTCTACCCGCATGACTCGGTTCACGCCCAGTGGCAGGGCAAATGGTACTACCAGTACATCCCTCTCGACGTACCCGCCGGGGCATATGGCAAGCGGTGCAAGTACGGCTCCGACCTCGCCTATTTCAACGGCATAGTCTACGTGCTCAAAGGCTCGAACACGGTCGAGGCCTACGGCTTCTCCCACATCCTGAACGCGTGGGCCGATACCCTTGACATGAACTCCTTCTATGGGATGGGCTACCGCCGCGCCAAGAACGGTGCTTCACTCGTCGCCCACGACGACGGGCTGTACGCGCTCAAGGGCGGCAACACCCAGCAGTTCTGGCGCTACGACTTCGTATCCGACTCCTGGACGCGGAGGACCGACATACCGCGGGCGACCAGCGGCCGCCGGGTCAAGGTCAAGCACGGCTCGGCAATGGCGTCGGCCGGCTCGGCCATCTTCTGCCTGAAGGGCTCGAACTCATATGAGTTCTGGGCGTACGGTCCGGGCGCCGACACCATGCCCCTATTCGCCGAACCCCAGCCGGAACGCGAAGGCGTGATGGCCGAAGTCACCGGACTCGACCTGTCGAAGCCATGGCTCACGGCCTACCCGAACCCGACCCGCCTCGGCCTGAACATCAGCTACAACATAACCAGCGCCGCGCCGACTCGTCTACGGGTCTACGACGCGACGGGCAAGGTCATCACGAGTCTCTGGAACGCCGCCCGGTCGCGCGGCCAGTATGTGACACACTGGGGCGGGCTGGCGGCGAACGGCAGACAGGTTCCGGCGGGTATCTACTTCGTCAAACTCGAGAGCGGCGACACCCGCCTGACTCAAAAGCTCATCATCCAGCGCTAGCCGCTGGCAACAAGAGACCGGGGCGGGCAATTGCCCGCCCCGGTTCCTATTGTACGAACTCCTAGCTGCGAACAGCCACTAGCCCCCGCCTAGACGATGCAGCACTCTACCCCCTCCCTTCTATTCCCTCCCCCTTGAGGGGGAGGGAAGGGTGAAGGTGACGCTGGCGGGTCATCACTTTCGCGAAGCTCAGTAGCTTCTGACTCCGCCTAGAACTTGTACCACAGATAGATAGCTAGGACTACAAGCAATACGGCGACCGTCGTCACCGCGAATGACAACCCGAAGGTCAGAGTCAGAAATCCCAGGTTCAGAGTGAAATTCGGGATACCGATGGCAAGCGATTTGAAGAAGAAATCCCGCACCGGCCCATGCGGGAACACCCCGGCCATGAAGTACGAGACGACGCTGCCCACGATCCCGGCGACGACCACGGCAAGGACCAGAAGACCGATCGACCGTCCGCCGACGTGCAGGGGTCGCGAGGTCATTGCCATGTCCCGTATGATACCGGCTGGGCCATATCAATCAAGAATGACGCCCGCCTGCGGCAGGAATCCCCAGTTTGCAGGTTGCAGTGACAGACGCACGGCAATCCAGACGGCCCCGACCGTTCAAGCCAACCCGGCCCGGCTGCCCTCACTTCTGACATCTAGCTTCTTACATCTGACTTCTGACATCGCCCTATTCCAGCACAAAATCTGCTGGGCGTCCGCAATTGGCGCACTTCCCGTCCCTGATGCCGACGATACGCCCGGCGTAGCCGCCCCGCTCTACCAACCGATTCCCACACTTCGGACAGAAGGTATCCCGGTCCTCCGGGCCCGTGGCAACGTTCCCCAGATACACGTAGTCCAGTTTCTTCCGAGCGATGGCTGCCGCCTCCGCCAGCTTCGCGGTCGGGGTCGAGGGCTCAGTCTCCTTGTGACGCGGGAAGTAACGCGAGAAATGAAGCACGGTCTCGCGCCCGAGGCTTGCGACGAAATCCACGAGTTCGGTGATTTCCGCCGACGAGTCATTCCGCCCGGGTATCAACAGGTTGGTCAGCTCGACGTGGCAGGCCTTGGCCGCGGTCCGGATGGTGTTGAGCACGGTATCGAGGTCGCCCTTCACGTAGTCGCGATAGAACTCCGACCGGATAGACTTCAGGTCGATGTTCATCGCCGCGACCAGCGGCAGCAACTCGGCCAGCGGCTCGGAATTGAGCATCCCGTTGGTTACGAGCACGTTCCTGATTCCTGCCCCCCGCATCAACTTCCCCGCGTCCATCAGGTACTCAAACCAGATGAGGGGTTCATTGTAGGTGTAGGCGATAGCAGGAGTGCCGTGTCGCTTCGCCAGCGCCAGAAGCTCGTCCGGCTCGACATGCCGCGACGGCGCTACCTGCTGCGAGATTTCCGAGTTCTGGCAGAATGGACAGCGGAGATTGCACCCATAGGTTGCGACCGAGAGGACCTCGCTTCCGGGCAGGAAGTGATAGAGCGGCTTCTTCTCAATGGGGTCAACGGCAATCGAGACGACATCACCATAGCTCGCGGCTACGAGCTCCCCGTCGATGTTCTTCCGACCAAGGCACCGCCCGGCCTTGCCCTCGGCAATCACGCACTCGTGCGGGCAGAGACAACAGACGACCCGCCCTGCCACCTTCTCATCATGCTTCCAGTACCTGGCCGTCTTCACGACCAATCATAGGTCTGCGTCATGGCCCGGTCAAGACTTAGGCGCACCTAGTCAGACGTGCGCCACGACAAGGCTGTGCTCACCGAGCCCCGCGCCGAAAGCCGATTGAGCCTCACGAAGCACCTCACGTTGCTCGTCGGGAAGCAACCTCAGACCTGTCTTCGGCTGTGTACTCACCAGCATCGGCAGTTGCGTCGTTCGCTCTATCTCAACCTGGGCCTCGAACTGTGTTCCGACCTTAACCTCAACCTCAACCTTATCCTGATTCCTCAGTCGTACCAGTCGTTGCACCAGCGGATGCTCGTGGCGTTGCTCGGCTCGATGTTCGACTCAACGCTCCGGTCATTGTCGGCTTCAACGCGTCTCGCGTTGCCCCACTGCAAGCTGCTGGGGGTCCGGACTCAGGACATAGGTAACAGGTTATTATCAGGACATAGGTAACA
>CAZVCQ010000155.1:0-6959 GCA_964626085.1 uncultured bacterium | reverse complement strand
CGAACCCGCCTCTGTCGTTCAAAGGGCTTGGCAAAGGACTTGCCAGAGAGCTTACGAAAGAACCCGGCGAAGAGCTAGACAGAGAGCTTGGCGAAGAGCTTGGCAGGGGACTTGCCAGGGAACTTGGCAAAGGACTTGGCGAAGAGTCTGCCAGGGAACTTGCCAGAGAGCATACCAAAGAGCTTGGGAAGGAGCTTGCCAGAGGGCTCGCCAAAGAGCTTGGGAAAGAGCTTGCCAGAGAGCCGACCCAAGTGCTTACCAGAGAGCTTGGCAGAGAGCTTACCGTAGAGCCTGGCAAGGGACTTGGCAGAGAGCTTGGCAAGGAGCTTGGGAGAGAGCTTGCCCAAGAGCGGGGAAAGGGGTAGGGGAGATTGATCAATGCCCAATAACTAATTACTAATGGCGAAGTTAGGAGGCGAACGGGCTTGATGGGGTGTTGCTATATTTGTAGTATTCTCTTGTCCGCGAGAGTATGATGAGCGAGCAGTCTGAGCTTGACGAGCTTAACCGGGTGCTTGGTCGGAGGCTGGCCGGGATTCGGCGTGAGGCCGGTCTGACGCAGGCACAACTGGCCGCCCGGTTGCCTTGCACCAATCGCGGCTGGCAGCAGGCAGTGAGCCGGTTCGAGCAGGGCAGGGCCGGCCGGCCGTCGTTGCTCTTCGTTCTCGACTATCTGCGGGTCTGCGGCGGGCGCATAGGCGCGGTCATGGACGCGCTTGATGGGTACACCTCTCTGCCGCCGGTTCTCGAACAGCGCGCGAAACAGGCGGTGGTTGATGCGACCGCGGGGTTGCTACCGGTTCAGCGAAACCGGGCGCAGAACTACGACATTGGCCTCAGGCACAAGGCCGGGCAGCGGGTCCGGACCGAGGCGGATATCGAGCGGCGGGCACGGCAGGCGGTGAAGCGCGCCAGGGCCGATGCCTGGGAGCGCAGGCTGCACTTTGTGTTCAATGACGTCCTGGGTGAGCTTCATCTCAGCTCGAAAGAGAACCTGTCCATCTTTCTCAAGGCCTTTGGCCGCAAGGTGTTCGGTACGCTGCGCCGGACGCGTAAGACCCGGCCGGTCTGGCGGAGGAAGGCGATGGCCAGGCTCGACACGTGGGCGGCTGAGCACGAACTCCCGCCCGAGCCGTTCACCCGAATGAAGCAGGCCGTCATCGTCCTGTTCGCCGACATGGAGCGCCGGGGCGAGTTCGAGTGAGTCCGGCGACCGTCGCCGGGAGCCGACCTGGCTGTCGTTTGTTGCCCCGAACTAATCTGGCAAGGCGCGCTCGGAGGTTCCTGCGGTGCCAATATCGGAATCAGGGAACCTGCCAATCCTTGACAAGCGGCGCCGGTGTTGGGAGAGTATCTCCAGCCATATGAAGTTCCTCGTATTCCTCCTGAGCCTTGTTGCGGCGTGCGCCATGGCTGCACCGGACGTGGTGGCTCGCGTGCAGGACGGGGAGACGAAGCGGGCGCTGGCCGGGGCGACGGTTATGAGCGAGGGCAGTGACATCATGGCAGTGACCGATTCTTCATGGCAGTGCCTCGTCGTGGCAGTGCCGAAGAGAGGCGGGACGCTTGTGGCGTCGCGCGCCGGCTACTTCGACGCCCGCGTGGCGTGGTCTCCGCCGTCCAAGCCGGTCCCGGACACCGTTACAGTCGACTTGGTGCTCTACCCGAACCGTCCGCGGGTAGTCGTGGGCCGGGTCACTGATGCCGGAACCAGGCTCGCGGTTGTCGGCGCAAGGGTCTCAGTCGTTGGGACCGAGCTTGCCGAGTCAACCCGGGCCGATGGCGGGTTCCTTTTCAGCCGATTTCCGGTCGGGCCGCAGATACTGGAAGTATCGTCTACCGGCTATCCACTCAAGAGGTTCAACGTTGAGGTCAAGGGCGGCGACACGACCGAGGTGAATGCCTCGCTGGTCGATACGACCAACGCCGGCCGCGTCGAAGGCACGGTGTTCGATGTCCGAACCGGGTTGGCCGTCCCACAAGCGCGCGTGGCGGTGGAAAGGACTGAGCTGGGAACGTTGACCGATTCAGCCGGCCGCTATGTCATCGAGAACGTGCCGGCCGGGATGCACAAGCTGTTGGTGAGTCGCGCCGGCTACGTCAATGCCTACACAGTCCTCAGGTTGGTGGAAGACTGGACCGTGACCGTGGACCTGTACCTGAGGGAGCCAGCCTCGCGGCCACCGGTTCGAGTGAAGTAGCCCGCCGCTGCGACTCGGCCGGGTCTTTCAGATAGTGTAGGCGCCCCTGTACATGAGCAATACTGAGACGCACATGATGGCGAACGCGGCAACGATGACGGCGAGTGCGACAAGGCTCCAGCACCCGACAAGGTTACCGGTTACCAGCTTGTTCTTGCGCTTGGCCAGCTCGCGGACCCCGATAACGAACAGCGCTGCGGCGGAGAGAAAGAACGCCGCGCCGGCGATCATCCTGCCGGCCTGCTCCGGGACATAGCCGAACAGCAGCCGGATGCAGTTGGCGACCACAACCACGAAGACGACCACAAGCACGACAACCAGCGTCCATTTCCAGCGTTCCGGGTGGCTCGCAGTGGCGCGGGCTTCCGGACTGCGGCCGTTGCAGAGCAGGATGAGCCGGTCGCGGAGCCGGTGCAGTTCCTCGTCCCGCTCGCGCAGGAGCGAGCGGCCCTCGGGCGTGTCTTTGCCATCCCGCATCTGCCGGTCGAGTTGACCTCGGCGGTCCCTGTCGGACAGTGCGTCGTGCGCTGCCAGCACCTGGTCGTACTGGGTTCTCAGGTCCTTTATCTCGGCGACGCGGGGCGGGCCGCCGACTTCGGACGGCGCGACTTCCTCCGCCTTCCACCCGTCGTCGGTTCTCTCGACAAACCGGTAGAAGCGGCCTTCGCCGGTAACGAAGACATTTCCGGGCTGTATCCAGGTGCCGGGAATCCAGGACCACGGTTCGGGGTTCGAATAGGTGAAGTCGAGCAGCGGGCGAGACGTCGCCGCGCGGCTGGGAGGAGGGGTACCCACGTGCTTCAGGATAGGGTGTGGTCTGAGGATGTCAATCGATATCAGAGACCAGAATGAGCGAGAAGAGTGATCGAGTGATCGAGGGGGCAAGTGAAGGGAAGGTGTTCTGGGGTTCCGGGTCCCGGGGTTCTGTCAGAATCTGTGCAATCTGCGGTATCTGTGGATGTCCGTTTCTTTCGAACCCGTCTGCGATATCTGCGTAATCTGTGGATGGCTCTTTTCGCGAAAGCGAGGGCCGCGGGGTGAACCGCGGCCCGAGGCGACTTGGGACACAATCCCAATCCTCGGCGGATTGGGTCATGTCCCGCGTCGTGTTAGCCGAGAATCGCTTTCAGGTCTTCCTGCGCCGTCTTGATGGGCATGATGTTGAACTTGTCCACGAGTATCTTGAGGAGGTTGGGCGTGAGGAATGCGGGGAGGGTCGGGCCGAGGCGGATGTCCTTGATGCCGAGGTAGAGGAGCGTGAGCAGGACCGCGACCGCTTTCTGTTCGTACCAGGAGATGATGAACGAGAGGGGCAGGCCGTTGACGTCGGTGTTGAAGGCTTTGGCGAGCGCGGCCGCAATCTGGATGGCCGAGTAGGAGTCGTTGCACTGGCCGATGTCGAGCAGGCGCGGGATGCCTTCGATGTCGCCGAATTCGAGGTAGTTGAACTTGAACTTGCCGCAGGCAAGGGTGAGGATGACCGAGTCTTTGGGTACGGCCTGGGCGAATTCGGTGTAGTAGTTGCGGTCCGGCCTGGAGCCGTCGCAGCCGCCGATGAGGAAGAAGTGCTTGATTTTGCCGGCCTTCACAAGGTCAATAACTTTGCCCGCGACCGACATCACGGCTTCGTGGCCGAACCCGACAGTGATTGTTTTCTCCGGCTCGTCCGCGGGGTAGCCGGCCGCGTTGAGCGCGGCGTTGATGACCGGTGTGAAGTCTTTGTCCGGGCCGATGTGGGTGACGCCCGGCCAGGCCACGAGCCCGGTCGTGAAGATGCGACTCATGTACGAGTCGCGCGGCTTCTGGATGCAGTTGGTGGTCATCAGGATCGCGCCCGGGAAGTTCGGGAATTCCTTCTGCTGGTTGTTCCAGGCGGTGCCGAAGTGGCCGGCAAGATGCTTGTATGCCTTCAGCTTCGGGTAGCCGTGCGTGGGCAGCATCTCGCCGTGGGTGTAGATGTTGATGTCCGTGTCCTTGGTCTGTTCGAGCAGCAACGCGAGGTCGCGGAGGTCGTGTCCCGAGACGAGGATGCACCTGCCTTTGACCGGTGTGATGCGGACCTTGGTCGGAACCGGGTGGCCGTAGGTCGTCGTGTTCGCCTTGTCGAGCAGTTCCATGACTTTCAGATTGAGCTTCCCGGTCTCGAGCGAGGTGGCGAGCAGCACGCCCGCGTCCTGTTTGTCCTGCGCCAGCAGGTCAAGGATGCGATGGAACTCGGCGTAGACCGTGTCATCGTCATAGCCGAGCGCGTGGGCGTGGTCGGCGTATGCGGCAACGCCCTTGAGCCCGAACAGCACGAGGTCGTGCAGGTCGGCGACATCGTCGCCCCACTGCTGGTGACGCGCGAGGATGCCTTTGTCCCGGCCTTGTTCGACCAGGGCCTTGATCCCGATGGCGGGAGACCAGGCCGCCGGACCGGACAGGTTCTCCGGCGTCTTGCCGGCCTTGCGGCATGCGTCCTCGTACATGCGCTTCGCGTTGAGGCGCATCTCCGCAGCGTGTCGGAGCAGGTTTTCGAGCCGCTCCGGGTCGAAGTCGACGTTGGTGATGGTTGCGAATAGCGCCTCGACCGTGAAGGCGTTGACCGTGGAATGGGTCGCGCCGAGTTGGCGGGCGCGATGGGCATACTGGGAAATGCCCTTGACTGCGTAGAGGAGAAGGTCTTGCAGGGTCGCGCAGGTCTCGTCTTTGCCGCAGACGCCCTGCACCGTACAGCCGGTGCCTTTGGCGGTCTGCTCGCACTGGTAGCAGAACATGCTCATCTTCTAACTCCTTTGTACTTGTTTGCCGTTGACATCAATGGTGACTTCTGCGAATGGGATGGTCTTGCCCGAGTCGGCAATCGCCTGCTTCGTAAGTTGCACCAGTCCGGAGCAGCAGGGCACGGTCATGTGGGCGCAGGTCACCGACTTCGGCGTGCTCTCGGTGAACATCCGCGTGAGTTTCCCCTGGTACGCGTCGGCGTCGTCGAGCTTGGGGCAGCCGATGAGGAGCACCTTTTTCTGCACCAGTTCATCATGGAAGTTCGGGTGCGAGGAGCCGACGCAATCGGCCGAGATGAGAAGGTCGGCGTTCTTGAGGTACGGAGCGCTGACCGGTATCAGCGTCAGCTGGATCGGCCAGTTTCTGAGTCGCGAAGGACGCGCCTCCATTGCAGATTGCAGATTGGAGATTGCAGATTGAGGATTCCGTTCCCGAACCGCAGAACCTGGACAGCCGCAGGCCAGTTTCGGTTCCCCGTTTTGGCTTTTGGCTTTTGCCTTGTGGCTTCTGACTTCTGTCCTGTTCGGATTCGGGATATTGTTCTGCTTGATGTACGCAAGGGCCTCGTTGTAGTACTCACATGCGCTGTGGTCCTTGAGGTGCTTCAGGTGCGCGGCAATGGTGTTCGGGCCGGCCTTCACGATGTTGGCCATGACTCTGGCCTCGTCGTAGGGTTCGGCCGCACGCTCCTCGACAGTCATCGCGCCCTCGGGGCAGTGGCCCACGCAGGCGCCCAGGCCGTCACAGAACAGGTCGGATATGAGCCGGGCCTTGCCGTCGATGACCTGCAAGGCGCCTTCCGGGCAGTTGGGTATACACTCGGCACAGCCGGTGCACTTCTCTTCATCAACACGGATAATCTTGCGCTTACTTCCCATTCTTGCCTCTGAATTCTTTAACCAGGTCGGTCAGGCGAGTCCGTCCCAGCGTGCGAATCACGTCACGGTTGAGCTTCCCGAAGTAGCTGCTCAGGGCGCAGCCGCTTGCCTCGCAGACCGGTTCGCCGAAAAGGCACGCGCGAGCCTGCATCGGTCCCTCGACTGCCTCGTAGATTTCCCGCAGCGATATCTGCCGCGCGGGCCGGTTGAGCCGGTACCCGCCGGTCGGACCGCGCGCGCCGGTGACGAGGCCGGCATGCTCGAGCGCCACCATTACCTTGGCGAGGTGCGCGGCCGATGCCTTGAGCCGGACCGCAATCTCTCGGGTGCGGGCGACGGGCTCGGGCCCGGCGGCAATGACGGCCAGCGCGTGCAGGCCCAGGTTGGCCGCCTCCGACACCCGGAAGGGGCCGGAGCCGTTCTTGTGTCCTTTATTATTCATTTCGGTATAAGAATACCGAAATAGCGCCGAGTGTCAAGGAGAGAAGAAGGGACAAAGGGATCGAGGGATCAAGGGATCGAGCACGAGGAGAAGGGGTCGAGAGACCGAGGATTGAGTGGTCTGGATAGGTTGTCCGCGTTCATCGGTGTGAATCTGTGATTGACTGGTGCCGGTACTCGACCGGCTATGCGGCGGACAGGAGTTCGCGGGCCGTGGTTTCCGCGCCGGCGATGGTGTGCCGGCCCCAGCCGTTGCGCGCCATCTCGGCCAGACGGCCCGAGCGTCGCAGGTCGGCAATCGTGTCGGCCAGCCCGGCAGCGTCGGCGTGTGTTGTGAGCGGCAGGCAGACGCCTTGGGCAGAGGCGAACTCGAAGTTCTCTCTGGCAAATGGGCCGATGTGCGGGAGGAGCGCAAACATCGGCAGGCCGAGTCCGACTGCCCAGTTGGTGCGTTCGTGCGCGGCGGCCACGAGGACGTCGAGACTCGGGAGGAACTCGGCGGTGCGGGCGGTCTCGTGCCGGCGGTCCCGAGTCCAGATGACCTGGGTCGATTGCTCGGGAACGCCCTGACGACGGAGCACAAGCTGTGCTCTGGCAGCGCGGAGCATGCCGGTTCCCCAGAACAGGACGGCTTTGTGTCCGGCTCGGGCGACCGAGAAAGCGGCAGTAATGATCC
>CAZVCQ010000154.1:0-7009 GCA_964626085.1 uncultured bacterium | reverse complement strand
CACCGACCACGAACCCCTCCATCGTGTCCGACCGGAAGTCGAGGGAGAAGAGGGGAGGCGGCAGGAAGCCGAACTTGAGCGGTCGCCATTCTTCGCCGCCGTCGGGCGTGAACAGGACGCCGGCGTTGGTCGTCGTTGCGAACCCGACCGAGTCGCCGTTCGGAAAGAAGACCGCGGTGATGTTGGTCGAAGGCATTGCGCCCTGGAGGTTGCCATGTTGCGAGAACCAGATGCGGCCGCCGGTGGTTGTCTTCAGGATGGTCCCGTTGGGGCCGACCGCGTAGCCGGTCGTCTCGTCCGACGGGAAGTCCATGTCCATGATCTTCTGTTCGGTTGCGGTGACGAGCGTCGTCCAGGTTTCGCCCGCGTCAATCGTGCGTAGGACCGTGCCCGCGTCGCCCGCGACAAAGCCAGTCTGAGGGGTGAGTCGGAACTTGATGACGCGCAGGTCTACGCTGACGCCGGTGTCGAGCGCGTGCCAGGTGCTGCCGCTGTCCTCGGTCTTCAGTACCGTACCCGCGTCACCACAGGCGTAGCCGACTTCTCCCTGGCCCGGGAGGCAGATGGTGTAGAGGTTGCCGCGGTGGGGGAGGACGAGCTTGCGCCAGGTGGCGCCGCCGTCCTCGGAGGCGAGGGCAAGGCCGTTGTCGCCGACCGCGTAGGCGAGGAGCGTGTTCTCGACGGTGAAGACGGAATTGATGCGATTTGCCATGGGTTCTCTTGCCCCTATGTTCGCAGAATTGCGGGGAATGTCAAGGGAAAGAGAAGGGAGATGTGAGATGTAAGATGTGAGATGGAAGATGTAGGATGTGAGATGGAAGATGTAGGATGGAAGATGTGAGATGGAAGATGGACGATGTGAGACGGAAGGTGTCAGAGACAGGGATCGAGGGATCGAGAGATCGAGGAGGCAGAGCGAGAGTGAGAGGTGAGATGGAAGATGTGAGATGGAAGATGGACGATGCGAGAGGGGAGAGGGGTTCTGTGAGTATGGAGTTCGGGGGCTCGGGAATCTGCGCAATCTGTGTAATCTGTGGATGACTCTCCTCGGGCCGGTTTGACTTTGTGTGGTTTTCGGATAGAACTTCAGACAAGTGATTGGCGCTCTGTTCGTCAGCTTCCGGCCGAAGCAGTGGTTCAAGAACTTGCTCGTGTTCGCCGGGCTGGTCTTCTCGCGCAACCTGTTCGACCCCACGAACTTCCTCCGCTCGCTGGGCGGGTTCGTCGCGTTCTGCCTGCTGTCCAGCGCGGTCTACCTCATCAACGACCTGGCCGACGTGGAGAACGACCGGCTCCACCCGCTGAAGCGGTTCCGGCCGATTGCGTCGGGACGGCTGAGGCCGGGCGCGGCCCGGGTCTCAGCCGCGGTCACGGCGGTCCTTGCCCTGGTCGGCGCCTTTGCGCTGGACTGGCGATTCGGGGTTATCGGTCTTGCCTACTTCCTGATGCAGCTTGCCTATTCGTTCAAGCTGAAGCACCTGGTGGTGCTGGACGTGATGACGGTCGCGGCCGGGTTCGCCCTGCGCGCGGTTGCGGGCACGTTCCTGGTCCACGTCACGATTTCGTCCTGGCTCTTCGTCTGCTCGATTCTGTTCGCCCTGTTCATCGCCCTGGCCAAACGCCGGCACGAGCTCGTTTTCCTTGAGGACGGTGGGACAACGCACCGGGCAGTGCTGGAGAACTACTCGGAGACCCTGCTCGACCAGATGATGGCGGTGGCGACTTCGTCGGCCGTGATTGCCTACTGCTTGTACACAATTGCGCCGGAGACCGTCGCCAAGTTCGGGACCCACAACCTGATACTGACCGTGCCGTTCGTTCTGTACGGCACCTACCGCTATTTGTATCTTGTCTACCGGAGGGAGATGGGCGGTGCGCCGGAAAGGGTCCTGTTCACCGACGTGCCGCTGCTGGTCGACGTCCTGCTCTGGATGGGGAGCGTGGTCGCGGTTCTCTACCTAAAAACCTGAACGGGGACTGTCCCCGAAGGGGGACTGTCCCCAGGGTCCGGCGTGCACTCGGCCAGTTTGGCCTTGCCGCACGCGGCCTTGTCGCCGAACGGACCCCGGCGGATAGCGCAGAGCTCGGCCTGAGATTCGGCGATGACCTGTTCGGCCGAGGGCTGGCCCGGCAGGGGGACCGTCCCCAGAGTCATCGCGGCATGGGCGCCGGCGACCCGGCCTTCGAGCATGGCGGTCGAGGCTTCCTCGATGCCGGATACGTCTCCGGCAAGGTAGATGTGGCAGAGGTTTGTCTGCATGCTCGCGTTGTGCCAGGCAACATGGCCGCCCAGCTCCGGTACGTACACCATTCTGCATCCGGACTGCCAGAGCAGTTCCGACAGCGGGGTAAGGCCTACCGCAAGGCAGA
Organism: uncultured bacterium; assembly: GCA_964626085.1. Lineage (GTDB taxonomy): Bacteria > Hydrothermota > Tepidihabitantia > Tepidihabitantales > Tepidihabitantaceae > UBA2258. Next base: position 4,639 of record CAZVCQ010000154.1, on the reverse strand, counting down.
TGGTGTCGACCTTCAGGCTACGGGCGGTGCGGGGGACCGGCTTGAAGTCCTTGCCGACCCTGCAGATGACCGCGCCTTCGACCTCGGCTTTGCCCAGTGCCGATAGCACCGTATGGGACGTGAGAATCGGTACGCCGAGACGCGCGAGCTTGGCAGCGTGGACGTGGTAACCGCCGATTCTCGGCAGGGCTTCGACCACGGCCGCGACCTCGATGCCGGCCTGGATAAGCTGGTAGGAGACGATCAGGCCGATGTTGCCGGAGCCGACCATCAGGACCCGCTTGCCGGGTTTGACACCGTAGACGTTCATCAGGGTCTGGACCGCGCCCGCCCCGTAGACGCCGGGCAGGTCGTTGTTCCGGAACAGGACGTTGTTCTCGGCTGCGCCGGTCGCCACGATCAGGCACTTGAACCCGAGCTTGAAGAAACGTTCGCGGCTGGCCAGGCCGAGAATGCCATTCGACGTCGAAGCTCGAAGTGGAGAAGGGGAAAGGGGAAATGGCAAAGTCCGGCCATTCGTCACTTCTACCTGGTTCTTTCCACTTTGCTCTTGTGGGCCGGCGCCGTACAGCCCGACAACCGAAGTGCCGGGGAGGATTTCGGCCGGCAGGGCGCGCAGTTCCCGTTCGAGAAGCGTGGCGATGTCCATGCCGCGTGTGCCGCAGTAGTGGCCCTTGGAACCAAAGAACTTGTGGGTCTGTTTGACAAGCTGGCCGCCGAGCCGGTCGTTGTCGTCAATCAGCGTGACCTTTGCACCGACTCTGGACGCGGCGATGGCGGCGCAGAGCCCGGCCGGGCCGCCGCCGACAATCGCGATGTCAGTTTCTGTCATGATAGTCCAGAATTCAGAATCCAGAAACCAGAATTCAGAGCCGCCGGCAATTCTGGATTCTGGATTCTGGTCTCTGAATTCTGCATTATCGTGTTCCTAGGAAAGCTTGCCTCGGCCGCGCTGGCGCTCGACCCTCACGCCTTCGCGCAGCGGTTCCATGCACACCATCGTGTTCGGCTGGCCGTCGACTACCATGAGGCACGAGGCGCACTTGCCCACCGCGCAGAAGAAGCCGCGAGGCCGACCGGTCTTTTCCGCGTGCCGGAACAGCCGGATGCCGTTTGCCGCCAGAGCAGCCGCAATGGTCTCGCCCTGACGGCCGGTCATCGGTCGACCTTCAAAGAAGAAGCCGACCGGGCCCGAGTTCTCGAACGTCAGGATCGGATGGCGTTCAATCCGGCGGCCCGTGGGCAGCGCCGAACTCCGCACTTTGGACTTGAGACTTGTGACTTGGGATTTTCGCCTAGAGATTCTTGCGCGCATATTCTACCGCGTTTCGAAATATGGCGATGCCGTGCGGGTCGTCAACTCGTTCGCGGTGCCAGCGGGGATGCTGTTCGCGCCGGATGAACCGCTCCGGGTGCGGCATCAGGCCGAAGATACGGCCGGTAGGGTCGCAGATGCCGGCGATGTCATCTTCGGAGCCGTTGGGGTTGTCCGGGAACGTCGGCGGCTCACCGCTCAGTGTTGTGTAGCGCAGGCATACCTGGCGGTTTTCGCTGAGGCGGCCGAGGATTCCGGCCGACTTCGCGAGGAACTTGCCTTCGGCGTGGGCTACCGGCAGGTACATGGGCGACGTGACGTTACGGGTGAAGATGCCGGGTGAGTCCTCGACCTTGAGATAGACCCAGCGGTCTTCGTACCGGCCGCAGTCGTTGGTGTCGAGGGTCACGGTCTGCGGCTCGAACGGGCGTTCAAAGGCAGGCAGGAGGCCGCATTTGACCAGGACCTGGAATCCGTTGCAGATGCCGAGCACCAGCTTGCCGTGGGCGACGAACTCCTCAATCTGGTCGCGCAGGAAGTGCTTGAGCTCGTTGGCGAAGATTCGGCCCGAGGCGACATAGTCGCCGTAGGAGAAACCGCCCGGTATCAGCAGGATGTGGAAGTTGTCGAGTTTCTGCTCCCCGGAGCGGAACCGGTTGACGTGGACGACCTCCGGGACCGCACCGACCAGTTCGAGGGCGTAGGCCGTTTCCTGGTCGCAGTTGGTGCCGGCAGCGAAGAGAACGCAAGCTTTGACCACGAGGGGTGAGGATAGCCGGCGCTGTCCGACTGTCAAGCAGCGAAAGGCCGAAGCAGACGACGCTTGACACTTGAACGAGCGGCGCTACAACTTCTCCGTGCGCAGAAGAGCCGGACTCTGGTGGCCCGGATTGCTTGCCCCGGTCCTGTTCCTGGGGTTGTCCGTTTGCGGTACGGCCACCAGGTCTGCCCGCGGGCAGGGCGGCGCGGACCTTGTTGTGAGGGACTTCTGCCGGAGTTTCGGCCGGCAGAAGGGGCTTGCCGTCCTGAACCTGTTTGCCGATAGCGCCCGGTTCGACATCGATGACGTGAGCGTCAGCTTCGTCGGCCCGGAGGATATCGCCCGGCTGGCCGAATACGGAGTGGCCGTGCACGAGCGACTGGTGGCACGCGACCTGGAAGTGGCTCAGGACATGGTCCGATGCCGGCTCGAGGAGTCGAACGACTGGCTTGCGTTGCTCGGAGTCAAACACGCGTACTACGTTGGGCGGTTCCGGGTGTCCGGTGGGAGGATCCTCGGTGCACAGCTTACCCTGGTTCCCGAGAGCCGCGAGGAACTCACCGGCAAACTGACGAGATTCCTGGCATGGTTACTGGTTCAGGACCCGAAAGCCCTGGAGCAGCTGTTGCCCGGGGGCAGGCCCATGTACGACAGCAGGGTGGTGCCTCAGCTCATCAACCGGCTCCGGCAGTGGCGGGCGCGGTCCCGGTAGGACTAGTCGAAGTCAGGAACCAGAAGCGAGGAGATGGAGGCTGGACGTGAGAAGTGCGGACGGGACATCCCTCCTCACCTTCGCTCCGCTCGCCCTCTCCTCATTGAGGAGAGGGTAGGGGTGAGGAGCGTCTTGCGCCTCGGCCCCGGCTTCTGGCTCGACCTGCCATTGCTGGACCGCTAGACCACTTGGACCCGGCTTCGGGCAGTCTGCCTGTTGACTTCGGCCATCACAGACCTACAATAGCCCGATGAAAGTCGGCATTCCCAGAGCTCTGCTGTACCATCGCTACGGGCGGTTCTGGGAGGAGTTCCTGACCGGCCTTGGGGCCGAGGTCGTGGTCAGCCGCAGGACCGACAAGGTACTGCTGCAGAACGGGCTGGGTCATGTGTCGAGCGAGATATGCCTGCCGATCAAGATAATGGCCGGTCACATCGAGGAGCTGGCCGGACAGGTGGACGTGTTGTTTCTGCCCCGGCTGATGTGGCTTGAGGACAAGCTCTACGCGTGCCCCAAGATGATCGGTATCGTGGACATCGCCCGGATGATGCTGGAGGACCGGACCGAGCTGGTGGCGCCAATGATTAAGGGCGAGTTCTGGCTGCCGCATTTCCGCGCCGGCATGGCCATATGCGGGAATCCGCTTCGGGTCGTGCGGGCGCTGGCCTCGGCCAGGAGCCTGCTGCCTCAGCACGACACCATTCCCGAGTTTCCGGCGGGGGAGAAGCGGATCGCCTTGATTGGGCACTTCTACAACATCGAGGACGATTTCATCTCGCGGCCGATGGTCGACACCTTCACCGGCCACGGCTATCGCATCTGCATCAAGGACGAACTGCCGGAGCGGGTACTGCGCAGCCGACAGGGCTTTGCCCGGAAGATCCGCTGGGTGTACGAGCGGGAGTTGTACAACGCATTCCGGTTCCTGGTTGACAAGGTCAACGGGGTATGCGTGATTGTCTCAATGGGGTGCGGGCCGGATTCGCTCGTGGCCGAGTTCATGCGCGAGGAAGCACAGCAGCAGGACATTCCGTTCCTGCAGCTGGTAATCGACGAGCATACCGGAACGGCTGGAATCGTCACGCGGATCGAGGCATTCCTCGAACTGGCCGAGCGGAGGCAGGCAAGGGCGCTCAAGATCTCAGATTCCAGATTGAAGATTGGCGAGCAGGGAAGAGCGGCCTGACCCGTCTGCCCGTAGAATGAGAGCATCGTTCCCCAACCTCGGTTATGACACCTACGCACTGAGGACTTTCCTCGAAGACCTCGGGGCACAGGTTATCCTCGCACCGCCCACTTCCCGGCGCACAATCGAGCTCGGAGCGATGCACTCGCCTGAGCTGATCTGCATGCCTTACAAGATAACCCTCGGTAACATGCTGGAGGCGCTGGAACTCGGGGCGGATACGCTGTTCATGGCCGCTGGCGCGCGCAAATGTCGGTTCGGATACTACCACTACCTCCACGAGCGGGCATTGCGGAGACTGGGCAAGGACTGCCGATTCATACCGGTCGCCCAATACTCGCCGCTGGACTTCTTCTTCAAGATAATGCCCGAGGTATTCGAGGTGTCGCCGCTGCGGGTGATGCGGGCAACTGCGAAGATGCTTACGAAGAGCCGCCTGACCCAGGAGTTCCGGCAGTACCTGAACCGGAAGATGGCGCTGGACTTCGACGGTGCGGAGCAGGCGAAACCGAAGGCGCTGTCGGTCATCGAACGGGCGCACACATTGAAGGAGATCCAGGCGGCACGCGGCGAGGTGCAGCGGATATTCAACCTGAACGGCGCAGAGCCGCAGATCCGGCTGGGGCTGGTAGGGGAGATCTACTTCATGATCGAGCAGTTCGCCAG
>CAZVCQ010000153.1:2578-7082 GCA_964626085.1 uncultured bacterium | reverse complement strand
CTCGACGAGAAGCGGCCGGCAATGCTGGCCAACGTCACCGCGGTGTTCCCGATGATCACGGCCATGGAGCTGCAGGTCAAGCAGGTCTGCGATGGAGCCGGATTGCCGACCATCCAGTATCCGTTCTACCTCTGCTTCGGCCGTGAGATGTGGGCGCTCTCCCGGAAGGACATCTCCGGTGAGTCGCTCGCGCTGGAAGCCGCGACCCTGATCGCGAAGTGGGTCGCACGGGGCCTGACGCAGTCCGTGCTGCAGGCCATCCGGACCGACGTCTTCAACGTCGCTGCACCGATAGCGCCGTAACGGGGAGGAAAGAAAGCAGGGGCGGCCACATGGCCGCTCCTGCTCGATTCTGCTCTCCTGTTGCCTGTCTGCTGTCTCCTGTCTTCAGTCTCCTGTCTCCTGCTTGCTTCCCTCCCTACCTCTGCAGCACGAGTTTCTCGGTCACACGGTAGTCGCCGGCTTTGAACCGACAGAAGTAGACGCCGTTGGCGAGGCTGCGGCCAAGGTGGTCGCAGCCATTCCACTTGACGTTGTACCGCCCGGGCTTCTGCTGCGAGTTCACGAGCACCCGAACTTGGCGGCCCGTGAGGTCGTGGACTGAGAGCGATACGTTACCGGCAACGGCGATGGTATAGCGTAGCGCTGCCGCGCGCGACGGGTTCGGCTGGGGTGAGTAAAGCCGGGTCACGAGCGGGCCTTGATTCGGCGAGTATGCCTGCTCGCGTACGCCGACTTGACCTTCGGGCTGCCAGAAGCCGATGAGAGCCCAGTAATCCGAGCCGGTGATGAGCCCGGCAGCAGTCTGGCCCGCAGTTGAGCCGCACTTGTAGGCGCCGGCCATGTCACCGCCGCCGATGCCGTTCACACTCCAGTCGCACTTGTAGTTCTGGGCAAGGCAGATGGAACCGCACAGGATTCCGATGATGCAGAATGCAGTCTGGAATCGGTAATACATGAGCGCTTCCTACTGCTGCAGCTTCCGGGGCTGCGGTCGCGGCGCTCGCTGCTTCCGCCCGCTGCGCGGATTGACCGGCCGCGTGCTCTTGCGCTGCTTGGCTTCGCCGGCCCTCCTGAGCACCTCCTCGTAGCGTTTCCTTCCCGAGGCAGTGCGGAACGAGAAGCGGCCACTCAGGCCTTGACGCTGCAACTCGGGCAGCGCCCCGACAAGGTTGGCATCGCTGATCGAACGTCCCACCAGTGCCCCGGTGCGGCGCTTCTGGACCGGCATCCGGATGCGTGTTATCTCGGCAACCTGGTCCTTGCGCTCACCGGTGACCGCCCAGTAGACCTTGGTCCCCGGCCGGCCGCCGATGCTGAAGCTGTTGCCCGCGACGTCGACCGCAACGTAGACGTCTGGATTCCCGACGCCGGTCAACTGCACGCTCGGATTCCGGCACAGCGCATCGAAGTACGGAGGCAGCTCGGCAACGGCGCGTCCCTCGGTCCCGATCACGACCGAGCCCCGGAAGGTCACGACGATCTCGGGCGAGCCAACCGCGAACTGGCTCATGATTGTGCCATACGGGTCCAGCGGGTCATCGAGGGCGTAGGCCATCGCGTTTGAGTGCAACTGGTCGCAACGGACCTGGTAGTCGTCGTCGGCCACCTCGCCGTTGAACGCGGCAGAATTATCGTAGTAGGAGGGCACTTCCGACCCATCACCGACCGCGAAGCTGTAGTCACCATCCGCATAGCAACCGTAGCCGCCGGCCACGGCGGCATCCTCTCCCCCGGCGAAGTTGTCCTCGCCGCCGCCGATCGTCGCGCCGTAGCCATCGGCGGTGTTGTATTCGCCGCCACCAACCGTCGCGCCCTCATCGCTCGCCTCATTCTCGAACCCGCCGCTCACCGTTGCGTCGTAGTCCGACGCGGTGTTGGATTCGCCGCCGCCCACCGTCGCGCCCTGGTCTCCGGCCAGATTGTCGTACCCGCCGCCGACCATGGCGTAGTCGCCGCTGGCGCGGTTGCTGTAGCCGCCGGAAACGGTCGCATTCACTTGACTCGCGGTATTGGAACTCCCGCCCGCTACTACCGAGGAGTCGCCGCTCGCAGTGTTGCTATTGCCGCCACCCACGGTGCAGTAGGAGTTGTTCTGACCTCCCGCGCCGGTGGCGCTGGCGGTGCCGAGGTTCACGTGTGTGTACCGCATAGTACCAATGAGCGTGTCGCCCGCGCCGCCCCGGGCAAGGCCGAGGTTGTGAACGGTCCAGAGTATGCTGTCATTCGGCGAAGCGCGGCGCACCCAGGCATTGTCACCAGTGCCGCCGCCGACGCTGTCGTTCATCGGTGCCCAGGCGCTGCCGGTCCATTTGATGACCTGCCCGGAAGCGGCTCCGGCCTGATTGAGTTTGGGCATCGTCACTGCGGCATCCTTCAAGTCTGCTGTATTCACGGTCGTATCGCGAATGTCAGCCGAGGTGACCGCGCCGTCCAGTATCTTGGCTGAGGTAACTGCGGCGTCCTTCAAGTCGGCGGTATTCACGGTCGTATCCCGGATGTCGGCCGAGGTGACGCTTCCGTCAACGATGTTGCCCGACGATACCGCGTTCGCAGCGATGGTCGGGTTCGGATAGGTACCGGTAAGTCCGCCGCCCGCTGCGCCACCCGGCGGCACGCCGCTGATAGTGACGTTGCCCGCACTCGTAAGGCGGCCCTTGGCATCGACGGTGAACTGACCTACCTGCGTCGCGTTGCCGTAGGTTCCGCCCGAGACGCCGGAGTTGGCCAGCACGGGACTTGGATAAGTCCCGGTCAGGTCCCCGCCAGCAGCCTGGCCTTCGTTGACGAATCGCGCATCGCCCCATGTCGAGTCAAACCCAACCGTGCCGGAATCGGCTATCGGGTTCGGTGAACAGACGATTCCCGTGGCTTGGACTACCTTCCTGACCGTCCCGCCGCCACCGCCAACGCTGTCGTTGGCGGGCGCCCAGGCAGAGCCGGTCCACTTGAGAACCTGACCGCCAGATGCGCCCATCTGGCCGAGGTCAACAGCCGCAATCGTGCCGTCCACCATCATGTTGCTCGTGACCGACGACGCCTGTCCCTCATTCACAAAGCGGGAGTCGAGCGCAATCGTGTCCTTGCCTTGCAGCGTCTTGGCATTCCAAAGGGCCGTCGTATCCTTGCCCTGGAGCAGGTGGGAGTTGCCGGCGACCCTGGCACTGTCCGAAGTCGGGGCTGAGATAGCGTAGTCCGCGGTATCGGCGTAGGGAGCCTTGAAGTCGGTGGCCACGTCCGCCCTCACAATCGTGTTAGGGACGATCATCGCACTGGTCACCGCGTCGGGTTGGCCGGTACGGACGAAACCGGTCGTATCCTTGCCCTGGAGCAGGTGGGAGTTGCCGGCGACCCTGGCACTGTCCGAAGTCGGGGCTGAGATAGCGTAGTCCGCGGTATCGGCGTAGGGAGCCTTGAAGTCGGTGGCCACGTCCGCCCTCACAATCGTGTTAGGGACGATCATCGCACTGGTCACCGCGTCGGGTTGGCCGGTACGGACGAAACCGGTCGTATCCTTGCCCTGCAACAGGTGGGAGTTGCCGGCGACACGTGCGCTATCTGAAGTCGGTGCTGCGATCGCGTAGTCGGCGGTATCAGCGTAGGGAGCCTTGAAGGTGGCGGCGACATCGTTTCTCACGATCGTGCCGTCCACTATCATGTTGCTAGTGACGGACGACGCCTGTCCCTCATTCACAAAACGGGAGTCGAGCGCAGTCGTATCCTTGCCCTGCAGCGTCTTCGCATTCCAGAGGGCCGAGGTATCCTTGCCTTGGAGCAGGTGAGAGTTGCCGGCGACCCTGGCACTGTCCGAAGTCGGTGCCGCAATCGCGTAGTCAGCGGTGTCGGAGTAGGGGGCTTTGAAGTTGGCGGCCACGTCGTTTCTTACTATCGTGCCGTTGACTATCATCGCGCTTGTCACCGCGTCGGGTTGGCCGGTACGGACGAAACCGGTCGTGTCCTTGCCCTGCAACGTTTTGGCATTCCAGAGGACAGTCGTGTCCTTACCTTGGAGCAGGTGAGAGTTACCGGCGACCCTGGCGCTGTCTGAAGCCGGGGCTGAGATCGCGTAGTCGGCAGTATCGGCATAGGGAGCCTTGAAGTCGGTGGCCACGTCCGCCCTTACAATCGTGTTGGGGACGATCATCGCACTGGTAATCGAGTTGGCTTGACCCGTACGCACGAAACCGGTGGTATCCTTGCCCTGCAGTGTCTTCGCGTTCCAGAGCGCAGTCGTGTCCTTACCCTGCAACGTCTTGGCGTTCCACAATGCCGTCGTGTCCTTGCCTTGAAGCAAGTGAGAGTTGCCAGCGACGCGGGCACTGTCTGACGCCGGTGCGGAGATCGCGTAGTCCGCGGTATCAGCGTAGGGAGCTTTGAAGTCGGTGGCCGCGTCCGCCCTTACAATCGTGTTGGGGACGATCATCGCACTGGTAATCGAGTTGGCTTGACCCGTACGCACGAAACCGGTGGTATCCTTGCCCTGCAGTGTCTTCGCGTTCCAGAG
>CAZVCQ010000153.1:0-2478 GCA_964626085.1 uncultured bacterium | reverse complement strand
GTAGGGAGCTTTGAAGGTACTGGCGACGTCGTTTCTCACAATCGTGCCGTTAACTATCATCGCACTGGTCACCGCATCGGGTTGGCCGGTGCGCACGAAGTCGGTGGTGTCCTTCCCCTGCAGCGTCTTGGCGTTCCACAGGGCAGTCGTGTCCTTGGTCTGCAGCAGGTGAGAGTTGCCGGCTACTCTGGCACTGTCTGAAGCCGGGGCTGAGATCGCGTAGTCCGCGGTGTCGGAGTAGGGAGCTTTGAAGGTACTGGCGACGTCGTTTCTCACAATCGTGCCGTTAACTATCATCGCACTGGTCACCGCATCGGGTTGGCCGGTGCGCACGAAGTCGGTGGTATCCTTCCCCTGCAGCGTCTTGGCGTTCCACAGGGCAGTCGTGTCCTTGGTCTGAAGAAGGTGAGAATTGCCGGCTACTCGCGCGCTGTCCGTGGCCGGTGCGGCGATTGCGTAGTCGGCGGTATCGGAGTAGGGAGCTTTGAAGCTAGCGGAGACATCGTTCCTCACTATTGCGCCATCCACTATCATGTTGCTCGTGACCGATGACGTCTGCCCCTCGTTCACGTAGCGGGAGTCGAGCGCAGTGGTGTCCTTGCCTTGCAGTGTCTTGGCGTTCCAAAGGGCAGTCGTGTCCTTGGTCTGCAGCAGGTGAGAGTTGCCGGCTACTCTGGCACTGTCTGAAGCCGGGGCTGAGATCGCGTAGTCCGCGGTGTCGGAGTAGGGAGCTTTGAAGGTACTGGCAACGTCGTTTCTCACTATCGTGCTGTTGACTATCATGTTGCTCGTGACCGACGACGCCTGTCCCTCATTCACGTAGCGGACATCCAGCGCGGTCGTGTCCTTCCCCTGCAGCAGGTCGGCGCTCGCCGCTCGCGCGGCCGCGTAGGCGTACGCCGCAGAGGCAATCCGCAGCCGCGGCGCGAGCTCGGTGCCGCCCTCGACCGCCATGCCAAGATACGCCACACCCGCATCAGGTACCGAATCGATAGGCGTGACCGACCCCAAGAGTGTCGAAAACAGCCCCGTGCGCGTGCGCACCGTCTGCGTCTCGTTCCAGAACGGCGAGCCGCCGGCTGGCACGTTGTACAACCGGAAGCTGACACTGTAGGTCGTGTCCGCAACCGGTGTCCCGAGCGTATCGGTCAGCTTGCCCTGGTACGAAAGCATCTCGGGAATCGCTACGGCGTCCAGCGATTGGCGCCCAGCGATTGACGACTGGTGATTGGCGGCCGGCTTTGCGCCGACCACCGCATTGTCTGCAGCCCACACACAGACACACAGGGCTGCAATCGCGAGTACGGTCATGGCAGTTCTCATCTTGTCCTCCTTGCCGGGCTGTACGCCCGGCCGGAATCGGTCTTGCCTATTCCAGGCTCCTTGCGGCGAGCGGGTTGTACACCCGCTTCCAGTTTAGGTTACAGCACGACGGTGTTGGCTGTCAAGACAAAGTTGGACGTCTCAAGAAACAGAGGCGCGGCGTGCCGCGCCCCTGCTCGATTCTGCTCTGCTCCCTTCCTCCCTCCTCCCTTCCTGACTATCTCTGCATCACGAGTTTCTCCGTCGTCCGGTAGTCGCCGGCCGAGAAGCGGCAGAAGTAGACGCCCCGGGCCAGTTCACGACCCCGGTCATCGGTACCGTTCCAGTTCACGCTGTACCGGCCCGGCCGCGCGACGCCATCGGCAAACGTCCGGACGATCCGGCCGGTCAAGTCGTGCACGCGAAGGGTGACCGGCCATTCGGCCGCCAGCGAGTAGCGGATGGCGAGGCGCGTCCTGAACGGATTGGGCCGGGGCGCGTAGAGCCGGGTCTTGAGCGGGCCTTGATTCGGCGAGTATGCCTGCTCGCGGACGCCAGTCTGCCCCTCAGCCTGCCAGTAGCCGATGAGCGCCCAGTAGTTCAGGCCGGTGATAAGCCCGGCCGCGGTCTGGCCCGCAGTCGCGCCGCACTTGTACGCGGACGAACTCATCTCCCCGCCGCCAAGGCCCACCACGCTCCAGTCGCACCTGTAGTTCTGGGCGATGGACAGTGAACCACAGAGGGCACAGAGAACGCAGATAGCTCTAAGCATCATGTCTTCTCCTTACCGCTGTCCGGCAAGTCTTGCCTTCAGCACTTCCAGTTCCGTACGGAGAGCCTTGTTGTCTTCGTAGAGCGCCTGGACTGCCGCGAGCAGGACGCCGTCGGCGTCGGCCAGGTTGATACCGGTCTCGGTCTCGCCGACACCGAATGCAGAGTGGAAATCCTGCGCTACCGGCCCGATGTGCCGCGTACCGTCATTCTGGTCCTTCATCTTGTAGTTGCGCACACGGAGAGTTGCCAACTTTCCGAGTAGAACCTTGCGGTCAACCGGACGGAAGTCCTCCTTGGTCGCGCTGTCGCAGGCCGACTGCCAGGAGTTTGAATTCGGCGCAAGATAGGCGCCGGTCGTCATCCCGGAGTTGGAGAAGAACCAAGTCCCGCCCCGCGCCCGGA
>CAZVCQ010000152.1:0-7097 GCA_964626085.1 uncultured bacterium | reverse complement strand
AGAGTGGCCTCTTCTTTCCACCGTAAATCAAGTCCCAATGTCGGGACTAGGGTGTCTTCAACCGCTTGACTTCGTGGCGGAGGGCGGTAAGCTGGCTTGAGCGCATGGCGTTCTACTACGCGACGGCAGGCGCTTCCGGCGCTGGCATTGTCATCGTCGGAATGCCGCTTGACCGGACAAGTTCTTTCGTCCCCGGCGCCCGGTTCGGGCCGGACGTCATCCGTATGGCTGCGGACAACATCGAGTCGTTCAGCCCCTACCAGAAGCGTGACATCTCCGGAGCCAACATCCACGATGCCGGCAACATCGAGTTCACGTTTCCTACCCCAGCCGCCCCGCTGGAACTCGTCGCTGCCACGACCGGCCGGAACCTAGCCCGCGGTGCAAAGCAGCTCGCCATCGGCGGCGAGCACACCATCACTCCGACCATTGTGACCGAATTGGCAAAGAGCTTCCCTGACCTGTGTGTGGTCCAGTACGATGCCCACTCTGACCTGCGCCGGGATTTCCTGGGCGAGCGTGTCTGCCACGCCACTGCAATGGCGCGCGTTCTGGACGTGATCCCCCGCGAGCGGCTGTTTCAGCTCGGAATTCGGTCTTTCTCGCAAGCCTCTGAGATGTCCGAGCCGAACTTGTTCCCATTCGAGGTCCTCGCCCCGACCAGGCAGGTACGTTCCGCGATCGGCAGTCGTCCGGTCTACGTGACGCTCGATATCGACGTACTTGACCCAGGCGCGATGCCGGACGTACAGACACCCGAACCGGGCGGCTGTTCGTACCGCGACCTTGCGCTATCTCTCGCCGGACTGGCCGGGCTCAAAGTCGTCGGCTGCGACCTGGTCGAAGTCTGCCCAAGGACGATGCAGCCTTCAGCCGGCGCCGCGACGGCGGCGGAGTTGACGCGAGAACTCTGCCTGCTGCTTGCCAACGCCAAATAGCCAGGTCAGTATGTCCCCTCACGGACAGAATGAAGAAGTCACAAGTGGCCACGGCCAAGTCCTGGCTTCGTCATTTCCCCTTTCCCCTTTTCACTTAACCAAGGAGGTAACCAACCATGTGTTGTCGTGCTTGCTCTGGCTACGAGCTTTGCCGGGCCAAGGGCAAACTGTCCGAAGACTGCTGCTCGCAGTGTCGCTACTACGATTCGTGTATGGAGGAACCGACCGAGGAGAAGCCGAAGCATAGGGCCGCGCCCTATCACCGGGCAGCCCGGCAGTAGCCCAACCAGCCAGCCTACAGCTCAGGCCTAGAGACCGACCAAGGCTACACGCTCCACGTGTACGCCGCGCGGCGTACTCACTACCAACAGGTAGAGACCACTCGCCTGGTTGCGTGGTCGCCAGACCGCCTGGTGGCGCGCGGGCTCGACCTGCAGCTCCGCCACCTGCCGCCCGGCGAGAGTCCGCACCACAACCTTGGTCGCATCATACGGGAGCCCGTCGATCACAACACCGCTGTGCACCCCGAGGACGCACGGGTTCGGGTACACGCGGAGGTGTTCAGCAGTGCTTTCAGGCTCCACCGAGTAGTTGTAGACCGAAAGGCCGCTCTGCGTGCCGATCAGACCGAGCCCGAGCTGGTTACTCAGAGCAATCGCCGAGTAGAACCGGACACTCCCCTGCGTGTTGGCAATCAGGCCGCTGTTCTGGGGGGTGAAGCTGGACCAACTCCTGGCAACCTGGTCGTAAATCGACAGACCGGACTCAGTTAGCAGCCAGACTCGGTCGGACGCGTCCACGCGGACGCGGTAGACGTTGTTCACGAGGATGCCGCTGTTGGCAGTCGAGAAAACCTGGAACGAAGAACCATTCCACATCGCCGCACCGTTTGAGGTTGCGACCCAAATGTTGTCCTGACCGTCCACCGCAACTGACCTGACTTCAGCCGACGGCAGCCCGCCTACGAGGATCGTGTTCGAATCGTCTGACCGGTCACTCAGGGTCCCGGCGTAGTCAATCATGACGAGCCCGACGTTCAGCCCCAGCCATACCCGGCCGCGCGAATCGAACGCAAACTCGTACAGCCCGCCCGGTGGTGGCCCCAGGCCCGGAACCTCAAACACGGTCTGCTGGAAAGCAGAGTCAACCGCCACAACCGTAGCGCCGCCGTTGAAGACCCACTTGGTATCATGCTGGTCCAGGCCAAAAGCATCAATGATGGTCCAGCTTGAGGATGCACCCCACTGGACCTTCCGCCAGCTGCCGTCAGCAGGATTGTACACGGCCAGCCCGCCGTCGCTGGCAAAGTGCGCGAGCCAGAGCCGGCCCTTTGAGTCAACCCGCACCTGTACTGGAGTTGACAGAACGCTCCAGATCACCGAGACCCTACCCGTCGAATCAACCACAGTCACGGCGCCGCCGCCGTGACACAAGTAGATGTCGCCGATCGAGTCGACGGCACAGTCGGAGATCGCCGCGGACCAAATGCAGTTGTTGGAGTACGAGTTCCACGACTGCCCCGAAAACGCGTAGCGCAGGCCGGACCCGTGGAGATCATTCCCGCCGCACCCGACCCACAGGGCGTCGGCAAAGTGCAGGGCCCGCGTATCCTCGTTGAGGATTACGGAAAACCGGGTCGAGTCAGCCGCGTCTCCCTCGTAGAGGCCTGACTTTGTCGCGAGGTAGATCCTCGGTCCCGATACTGCAAGCTCGTACACCTCGGTCGGCTGCTCGAATTCAACCACCGGGCGGAACCCCGTGCTCTCTCTTATCGCCAGACCTCTTTCAGTAGCGAGCAGCAGGCTGTCGTGCCACATGGCAACCGCCCGAACCGAGTCACCGAACGGTCGTTGATACGGTGTCCAGGTCTGGAAGTCGCGGTCAACGGCCACGACACCGCGGTTGGTGCCGACCCAGTACTGGTCAAGCGAGCCCACGCAGAGTATCTGGTCGCTCAGCAACTCCGGCACGCGGGTGGTGGTGAACCGCACTATGCTGTCGTCATCGAAGTCGAGCCATGTGCCGCGCGTTTCTATCAAGTACAGACCCTGGTCCGAACCACACAGCACACGGGTTCCGTCCCACGTCAGGGTACGGATCCGCAGGGCAAGGTCGTTCGGCCGGTACTGAGAGACCCGGCCGCTGTCCGGCTCAATCACGGCCAGCCCGCCACCGTCGGTTCCGACCCAGAGATTACGGGAAGCGTCCTGGCCGATACACAGGCAGCAATTCGTTGGCAGCCCATCGCTGTTGGTGAAAGTCCGCCGCAGCGCGGGGCCGGGCAGGATATCGAGCGCAGCTACTCCCCCATAGGTGGCAAGGTAGAGCACCGAGTCGGTCCCCTCCATGTCGCTGATGAAATTGGTGTTGGTGTAGGTCCTCCAGTCGCTGGTCCCGACGGCTGCGACAAGCGCGATGAGTAGTGCGATCATGTTGCTGCTAGACGATACTAGCGCAGGGCAACCAGGCGTCAACCATTGTCAGGAGGCGCCGCGCGCACCAACCACTGCCCGCAACGTGCGCAGGACGATCGAGAAATCCATCCAGAGCGACCAGTTGCGGATGTAGTACTCGTCAAGGGTAAGCCGCTCCTTGAACGGAAGCGAGGTCCGCCCGGACACCTGCCAGAGCCCGGTCATGCCCGGTCGCACGCGCACGATGGTGTCGAGCGACTCGCCAATCCGGTCGGATTCAACTGGCAGATAGGGCCGCGGCC
Source organism: uncultured bacterium (assembly GCA_964626085.1). Taxonomy (GTDB): domain Bacteria; phylum Hydrothermota; class Tepidihabitantia; order Tepidihabitantales; family Tepidihabitantaceae; genus UBA2258. Next base: position 3,443 of record CAZVCQ010000152.1, on the reverse strand, counting down.
CGACCAAGGCCATCTCACCGCGGAGGACGTTCCAGAATTGGGGCAGCTCGTCGAGGCTGAATCGCCGGAGGAATCTACCCAGTTGTGTAACCCTTGGGTCGTTGGGGATGCGAGCGTAGTTAAGCCACTCGTCCCGCAGCGCGGCATCGTTGGCGAGCATCTCATTCAGCCGTTGTTCCGCATCCTGATACATGGTTCTGAACTTAAGGCAGTAGAACAGCCGTCGGCCCCGGCCGATCCGCCTCTGACGGAAGAGCACCGGCCCCTTGGATGACGCCTTGACCAGCAGGGCAAGGGCTAGGAACAGCGGTGCGAACACAACAAGCAGCAGCACGGTACCAACCAGCTCCACCATCGATTTCGTGTAGGTATTGAGCGGCCGGAGCAGGCTGTATCGGTATTTCATCACGAGGATACTGCCCACCTGCTCGACCTCCGCCGCGGTGCTCTGGAGCAGCGCCGCCGTCGGAATCACCAGCAGGTCGGCGAATCTCCGCTCCGCCAGCCTGAACACTGTGCGCATTTCGTCGGGTGTGAACGAGTCGGACACGACCGCGAGGACCGCGTCCGGCGCACTCGCCTCGGCCAGCGCCTCTTCGACCTTTCCCGCGCCCGGGCTGTGAGACACCTGCCGGCCAATGACATAGCCCAGGGCGCGGTAGCGAGCCAACTCCTTCGAGAACTGCTCCGCCGCGAGACCGCTACCCAGAACAACCAGTTGCTGCCGACCGAGGCCGGCTGTGGCGAGGAGACGTTTCAGCAGTGCGCGCATCGCCGGAGTCAGAACCATGCTGAACGCCAGCGCTAGCAGAACAGCCACGCGCGACACTATCCAGATCCGCCAGAGGAAGAGCAGTATCATGACCGCTGCGGTGGCGATAACGACGCCGCGCACGTAGCGCCGAGTCTCTTCCCATGCAACCAGCCGCTTCGTGTATAACCCCTCATAGGCGAAGATGAACGGGTAGACGGCTAGCACGAACACTTTCTCGGTCAGCATGTTGATGTGCAGTCCGGGCGGGAATATGTACGGAACTCCGGTTTGGAACCAATTGCGGACCAGATAGCCGAGTGCGTAGCTCGCGAACACCGCTGCCGTGTCGCCAAGGACCAGCACGACCGTGGCAACGACCCGCTGCAGCCTGGTCATGTTTGACGCGACCCGGTCTGCCAGGAGTACTCGAACTCCCTCAGGCCCACAAGCCAGCCCGCCTCGGACAGGAACAGATAGGCGGCAAACGCCGCCCGCAGGGCCAGCCGGGCCGGCCAGTCTCGGCCGAGGCAGAAATAGCGCATCAGGGCTTTCAGGCGCTGGTAGTCGCCGAACTGCTGGAACCGGCGCCTGACGCCGCCGTAGAAGTGCTCGACGGTCACGCGTGGATCAAGGTAGACGCCCCATCCCGCCTCGCCGAGCCGGCGACAGATATCCATGTCTTCGGCGTACATGAAGAACCGCTCATCGAAACCCGACACCTGGTCCAGAGCGGAACGCCGGAACACAACCAGCGTCCCGATGACGGCCTCGACCGGAACCGGCTCGGTCGCCAGGTGAGCATCGGCATAGAGAAAATCGCGCGCCGGAGCGTACCGAGGAAAGACACGGGCGAGCGGCGAACGCCGGCCGGCGAGGACGTAGCGCAGCCGCGGCAGACGTCGCGCCGATGGCTGAGGACTACCATCGGGGTAGCGCATTTGCGGCGAGACAGCACCCGCTCTGACGTACTCGTCCATAAAGGAAACCAGCCCGGTCATGGTCGGGCCCGAGAAAACCAGGTCGGGATTTGCCACGGCTACATACCGGCCGTGGGCGTGTCTGTATCCGCGGTTGAACGCCGAACCGTAGCCCGCGTTTCGCCCCAGTAGAACGAGCCTTGCTCCGTGCCGCCGACAGACCGTAGCCAGCTCAGCTCGGTCGCGGGAACCGTTGTCGACGGCGAGCGTCTCGATCTGCAGCCGAGGCTCGGCCTCGCGGAGCGTAGACAGCGCCCGATCCAAGAGCCGCGTGGAGTTGTAGTTAATGAACACGATGGTCAGGTCCGGAGGCATCAAGGACAGTCTATGGCCGTTGCCCTCCTTTTCAAGACCTAGCCAGCCAGCTGCCGGAGCAAGTCGCCGTTGCGGTTCCGGATGTCAATCACGACCGTAGGCCTGCCCAGCACGTGCGAGGCGCACGCCATACACGGGTCGTACGCACGGAAGAACATCTCGACCGTGTTGAGCAACCCGTCACTGACCTTGCCTTTGTGAATCAACTCCTTGGCCGCCTCACGGACAGACATGCAGATTGGCCCCTTGTTGTTGGTGGTGGCGACAATCAGGTTCACGCTCTCAATCATGCGGTCTTCGGTCAGCCGATAGTGATGGAAGAGCGTGCCGCGCGCCGCCTCGACTACACCGACCCCCTCCGACTTCATGTCAAACTTCATGTTCCTGATATCGGTTCCGGTAATCCCGGGGTCGGTCGCGAGTTCGAGCGCCCGCTCCGCCACGTAGAGCAGCTCTACCAGCCTTGCCCAGTGATAGGCCAGGGTGGAGTTAACCGGCTTCGTCCCGAACGCATCAAACAACTTCCGGTATGCCGCGTCGGCGCCGGGCGTTGCCATGCCATCGGCAGCGTTGAGCCGACCCAGCGGCCCGACCCGATACAGACCTGAGTCTGGGCCGTCGACTAGTCCCTTGTAGCCAATCGCCTTGAGGTAGGTTGCCTTGACATAGCTCCAGTCCAGCACGTGTTCGGCAACGTGACTCAGGTAGTCGCGTCCATCGAACTTGACGAACTCCTTCCCCTGCTGGTCGGTGACCCGGACCGGGCCATCGTAGAAGCTCACGCGGTTCCGGTCATCCACCATGCCCATGTTGTACACGGCATGACCGAGCTTGGGGTTCTTTATCAGCGCCATGTAGGCCGGGTTCTTCAAGACAACGTCATCGAACAACTGGAGAGTGAACTTGGCGAAGTCTACGCACGACCGCGCCATGCTCTCGATTTCTTTGCGGCTCTCTTCCGTCAGGGCCTTGGTCTGCCCGCCGGGGACTCCGCTGACCGGATGGGTCGGCTTGCCGCCGAGAATCTCGGTGATACGCTGGCCATAGGCCCGATGCTTGATGACCTCCTTGGCCGTGCCCACCCCTACCTTCTCGATGACCCCGAGGATATTCCGCTTTTCCTTCGGCGCGTCCGGTCCGACCACGAAGTCCGGCCCGCCCAGGAAATAGAAGTGCAGGATGTGGTCGTAGATGATGTAGCCGGAGTAAATCAACTCACGTAGCTTGCGCGCGGTCTCGGTCGGCTCGACTCCGAAGGCCGCATCCAGCGCCTTGACCGATGCGTAGTGGTGCGCGACCGGGCAGACGCCGCAGATGCGGCTGGTGAGCTGGGGCATGTCCTCGGCCTTCCGGCCCACGCAGAACTGCTCGAACCCGCGCAGCTCCGGCACCTGCAG